>JABMRB010000834.1 GCA_013202865.1 Candidatus Nealsoniibacteriota bacterium
GGAAAGGACAACCCGATGGCTGCCCTTGCCAGCACGGATCTCAGGTTCGTTCATGTTGACCGCCCTTCTCGGCAGTGACCAGCGATTTCAGTTCGGCGAGTTCGGCCTCGATGTTCGAGAGCTTGCCCTCCAACTTGTGATTGTCGTTTTGATTGGGGGACTCGGTCGGCGAGGCCGGGTCGTGAGCAGGATGTTGGAGTTTGCGATTGATCTCTCGCAAAACCTGGATGCCCTCCCACAGCAACTCGTAAAGGCGACCATCGTCGGGGCTGGGCCGGGAGTTAGCTTTCATCGGAGTTCTCGCCATCCAGCAGCAACGACAGCAAGAACCCAACAGCTTGCCCCCGGCCGTTCCCACCATGCAACAGAAGACCCCCGAGACCGGCAAAGGGCCTGGGGGCGTTGTAGGTGAGTAGCCGGTCTTGCGAACCGCCGTTTCTCGTTTCGTTCTGCTTCATAAAGTCCATTACAAACCACCTCGCCACGGTCGAACAGACCGTGCGTAATGGGCTTGCATGGACCTGAAGGTTGGAACGGCGTTCGCCGATGGGTGCGGTTTTGCGGTCTCCCGCTCGCACCTGTGGTCTAGGTCAGCAAGCCCTCGCTGCCATCTCTGGCACAAAGGACTTGCCGACCTTCTTTCCGACTTTCGGGGCACTCAGTTCAGTTGTCTAAGACTCGGTTCTCCATATATGGGTGTTGAGGCATGAACCATCAAGAACTTATCGTAATTGGCTGATTGGGCTTGTCAAGCGATTTGGCCGGAATCCCGCTAGGCGGTGCAAAATGTAATAAGTGGCCGTATTGGGAGTTATCAGCACTTATCAGGCCATATAGGATGTTTCCCGGTCTTTTAACCGCCGCTATTTGGTGTTAAAGAGCACGACCGGTCGGATCGACGGCGGCGGGTCGGCCCGGCGGGCGGCTGGTCTGGTGTCAAGTTCGCCGGTTCTTGGGCTGTGGCAACGCCGGTGAGTCTCCCGGCCGGGGACGCTCTGCGTGTCACCGAGCCCGACAGGCTGGCTGACTGGGACGGATACTCCCTGCACTCTCCGGAGTGCAAGGAGTAAGGACGGTTGCCCGGCCGCCGGAAGGCAATTCGGGGCGGAATCATCGCTGGTAAGGCGTGTACGACACCCTTTGGCCCGGCCCGCGTGGTGGATAACCACTGCAAGGGCATGTCTAGCGACTCCTCTTCGCCCTCCCGAAAAAACTCTTGTGATTATCAGGAGAAAATCGGTTGAGCCTTACTATGTTAATGGCGGCAGCGAATTGGTCGCCACCGATTTACAAGAAGGAAACAGAAAATGAGATACCACATTGAGTATTACGGGTTCGAGTATGAGCCGGACGAATGTCCCCATCCAGGAGATGACTATCCGCCCATACGGCGTTCTCAATTCTTCCGGGAAGTCAGTGAAGAAGAGCAGGAAGAATGGGATAGAATCCCGCCGAACATCAGGGATGATGAGTTCTTTCCTCGCCGGGCATTCAGTGGGAACTACGACGACTGTTGAGTTGCCGCCCGCGAGAAACTTTCTGATTACCGCAAAGAAATCTGCCGCCACTTACTATATTACGTCAAAGGAGATAATCCATGACAAAGAAACTGTATTCAATCGCCGACGTGGCTCGGCTACTGGAAGTTCAGCAATATCAAGTTGAATATGCCCACAGAACCAATAAGGTCCCAGATGTCCGGCAAGTTGCCGGAAAGCGTATCTACGACGAAGCCGACTTGCGGCGTGTCGCCAATCACTTTGGCGTCGATTTGAATGAGGTGGCTGAATGAACGACAACGCTCGATATATGACCCAACGAGAGGGTCTCACTAGCCACACTATCATCGATGGCGTCAGCGGCACCATATTCTTGTGGGCGGCGAACGAATTGGCGGCTGCGATCACCGTGGCGGCCCTCAATCGATACGATGATGATGAACCGGAGTTCGACCCCAACTTGTAAAGTTCGGGCCGAGCAACCGGCTCCTCATTCGACGCGGGTGCATTTCGCCGTGCATCTGCGTCGGCTGAGGCCGACATGAATCTACAACATAGGAGAAGAATATCATGAGTATTACAGCAACAGGAAACACATCCCGTGAAGCGTCGGACATCCTCTTGGAGTTTGCAGAACGACACGACTGGAACCGCTGGGAGGTGATACAGGTGCTCTGCGACTATTGGGACGAACAGATGGAGTCCCTGGAAGACATGGCCACCGCCTACTTGGACGAAACGGGGCAAGCGAAGGACTTCGAGGACTGGTTGAGTGAGACGTACGACACGGATGGTCAATAGCCCGCCCCTTACAAGAACACGCCCCCTTGATGGTTGGATTCAAGGGGGCGTGTTTGATGTGTTCCGCCAAGGTCGTGACAGGGGAACAATGGTATCTATGTCGTTACCGCCGCATTTTCAGAAGAAAAATGGCCTGCGGAGAAAAAATGAGCGGCCACCGACTATATAAATGGTAGTAGGCGTGCCAGGAGACCGAAATGGTTGGATTTTCAAACGAGTATCACACAAAACACCTTTCAACGCTCCCCGTCTACACCTGGCACTCCATCCCCGCCCACCTCAACATCCGAAGTCGTTGGAAGAAGCAAGGCCGCAAGGTCCGCTCCAATGAAGAACCCGTCGCTCTCGTCTGCTGGACCGAAACCCGCAAAAAGCGTAGTCAAGAATTCAATTGTGACGGCAGTACCACCTGGACCGAAACCCCCGAGACCGTCGTCCGCTACGCGGGTCTCTTCTCTGTCGAGCAGACGCAGCCCTACAAGGGATCACGCCGTGGCTGGTCCGTCGAGATTTTCAATAAATACTTCCGGGAACTCAGCGGCAGCGATCAGTTTATTTGGTTGTTCGACGGCCATTGGGTGTCCTGTGGCGGCAAATTGAAAGAATGGCATCTGAAAGGCCACCTCAAAGGCGAGAGCATCTATGGCATCAGAGGCGGGAAATGGACTCGCTTTGGAGCCATCGATTTGGATCTTCACAACGGCGACCGGCAAGTATTCCTTGAACAGTTTCGTGTTCTGCTTGGCGAATTGCACGGCAAAGATGGCTGGCACTTCCAGGTGTCCAACGAAGATGCCGGTGGCGTCCACTTGATCCAAGTCCTCCGAGACGCTGTGCAAACCGCAGGATACCGGTATCGCCTTCGCAGTCAACTGAAAGAACTCGATGCCAAGCATCCTGAGCTTGCCCAGCGAGCGAAAGACGCGGGCATGGCAACGCTGGCCGAACTGGAAGTGTTTCCTGATCCGAAACGTGGATTTCGTTTGCCGTTGTGTAAGGGCCGAACGATGTTGCTAGACAAGCCATTGGAGCTTGTCAGGAACAACCGAATGAAGGGCAAGCCGCTCATCCCGGATGTGGTTGATTACGTGAGTTGGGTCATCGAAGCGAACCGTAAATACATGCCCGCAGATGAAGTCCTCCATTATGTTGACGAACGGTTGCGAGAACCAGCCACCACCGAAAAGAAGGTGCCGAAGAAATCCAAAAAGAAGACGCCGCCCAAGACCGTCAGCGATGGAATGTCCTCTCTGGGCAAAATGAAGGGTCGCTACGCCAGCGTTCTTATTGATTTCTGGAAGGGCAACTGCCCACACGATTCATTGAACAAGGGCATCCGCCTTCTAGCCTTGATGCTTCCCTTCTACATGAAGGATGAAGATGACGCTGTCGAGTTAATCGAAGGCTACATCGACGACTTGCCTGACGACTCTTTCAGCGACCGCCTGAGTTCTGGTGATCGAGATGAAGTGAGTCGCATTGTCCGAAGCACGGTGAGGAAAGTCTATGATGGGTTCGGCGGACAGCCAGACCCGGAAGTTTCCAAAAGGAAGCTGGCCCAGACTTTTCAAGCATGGCAGCGAAGAGGTTTTGACCCCACGGACAAATCAACTTGGGACAAGGTCGGTGGTCGGATCACTTTGGCCACCGCTTTTTGTTGGACGCCGCAAGAGATTGTCCGAATGACGGAAGCCCAAGACCTTTTGAAGGCTGACCTGGAAACGACATGTAAGGCGGTCAAACACTTGGTGCGTTTGGTGAAGGGGCATTCTGGCGAAATCGCCATCGCTTTCGTGAAGAAGATTTTGAACGAGTTTGGGATTGCATGTGGAAGCCATGGTGCGAATAAGGCGGGCAAGTTGCTCCGCATGTTGCGTGAGTGGGGCTGGGTCTACATGAGAGCATCAGAGAAATGGCATTTCGTGGATGAAGCTGGACATAAAAAAGGTGGCCGTGCCAGGGCGTATGGAATTGGCGAAGAAATAAAAGACAAGTTCAAGACTTCTCGAAAGTCCTCGACGGCTCTGCCGCCTGCGGACTTGGCCGGGCCTTGCGGCCCAGCCGACTGCATGACTCTCCTTCGGAACAGGGCTCCGCAAAGGCTTCCTGGAATAGGGGGAGAGAGAATTGTATCTATGTCTTGTGCCCCATCACAATCATCACTCACACAAAAAAAGGTGCCCGACTGGCTGCTTTCGCTGGCTCAGGAAGCAAGAGGCAGTCCATGACGATAGTTTGGCGGCATATTGGGAAAGAAATGAGCGTTGATGACGGAGATGGTACGTACTTCCTCTCCCCTATGTGCAACAGCGTCATTCGCTTGGCCGGGCCGAAGGCCCGGTCCTGCTCGCAGCCAGCTTTTAGCTGGCGAGAACTACTTGGCTCTACCGAAGGATGCTCCCAGTGTGTCACACTCGAACCAGCCTACTTTTTCGGGCTGCGTTTTCTGGCGTCATCGACCAGAGACATCTGGATGCGGAAACCCGCCACCTATTTTTTCGTAGCCGGACCCAAACTGGCCATCAGCTAACCCAAGGCCGGGCAAACCGCCGAGTCCGGGTCGTCATGTCTCGGGAGGGCACTCGAAGTAGTCGTGACTGGTGGGACTCACCGGGAACGACGCACGACCAGGACGACAATCCACGTCACGCCTACAAAAGCAATGCACGGCCCGGCGAAGAAGAAGCCCTCGGCTATCAAAGCTGGGGACGGTCTCCCGAAAACAAAGCCCCATCCATCAATCCAAAAAAGGTGGCGGTTCACCCCGGTCTCCACCATCTGAATGTGGTCACCCGATAATGGCGGTCGGCCACCGGTTTTATGGCGGCTGATGCTCGATAGGTGGCGGGTCTGTCAGCGGCTCGGCCAGCGGCTCGGCCGACGTTTGAAAGAAAGGTGGCAGCTTGGGTCGGCCACCACCATCTGAATGTGATCCCCCGATAATGGCGGCGGCCAGCGGTTTTATGGCGGTCATGCTGGAAGCCACCCACGTTCATCGAGGAGAACGGTGCTTGTCGGAGCACGCTATCATTCGGCGATGGCCGGAAGCTCGACAAAAAAGGTGGCGGTTCACCCCGGTCTCCGCCATCTGAATGTGATCGCCCGATAATGGCGGGCGGCCACCGATTTTATGGCGGTTGATGCTGGATAGGTGGCGGGTCTGTCAGCAGGGCGGCCAGCGGCTCGGCCGACGTTTGAAAGAATAGGTGGCGGTTCACCCCGGTCTCCGCCATGAAGAATGTGGTCGCCCGATAATGGCGGTCGGCCACCTCGGAATCCACCCAGGCTTACCCGGCAGGCCCGGCAGAATAGAAAAGGTGGCTTTCGGCTGGTCGAAGTGAGCCACCGATTTTATGGCGGTCAATACCGACAACTAGGCCACATACCCTAACCGCAGTTTCTCCCCCGCCCCAATCAAATAGGTGGCCTGTCTGGGGAACACCTGCTGGACTGCTGCGGGTTAGTACCAGATCCGGATTTGACGGCCGGGCGGCGGGCAGTGTGGGCCGGGAACGATCACGCCCTCAAGTCCGGTCAGTCAATTGGATTATGATCGACGGCCGCCGCTGCACGTTCCTGCCACAGTCTCACGTCCCAAGCCAACGGCAACGGACGGCTTGCTCAGGTCTAATCTCCGCAAGAAGCACGTCTGCCCCTGTTGCTTCTATCCCAACGGCCAGCCCGTTGTCCCCGTGGTCGTGGGAGCTACGCGGTCTTCCGTCTCCGCCGCCAGCCATATGCCAGCAGACCGACCGCACCCATGATCAAGAGAATGAAGGTGGAGGGCTCGGGGACAAACGTCGCACCAGGGTTAATCACTTGCAGGTTATCCAAGAACGCAACGTGGGTGCTGCCCGCTAGAAGCCGGAGTTCTAACTCGTAAGTCTCACTGGGGTCAAGCCCCCAATCACTTACGATGAACTCCTCCGAAAAGGACTGGAAGTCGCCAGGCTCATCCACAACGCCAAGACCCGACAAGTCCGTTAGTTCGGCCATCAACTCCCCATTGATAAGGAGCTGCATGGTTCCCGCAGTCTCAAACGCGTAGTCGAACGAAACGTCTAGTTGTTCAGCCATTGGAATCCACGTGGTGAGAAGACAGTCATCATTTCCCACCGCACCATCCGCTAAAAGCCGAACCGCCGTTTCCTCTGATGCAGCAACCAGTGTGACTAGGCTAGCACCACCGGAATCTCCCGCCGTCACCTGAAATTGCTCTTCAAATGCGGTTTCACTGCTAAAGGTCGATTCAAGAATGCCCCACACCGAGTTCTCTTGGATTGCAGGCACTAGCCATCCCCCTCGGTAAATGTAGAAATCCTCATCCGTATCCGTGACCCATTGCCATAATTCTATGCCGTCTTCCACTTTGTTTGGAATGGGGGGATAGCCGCCTGTAGCAGGTCCGTCAACCCACGTGTCATTCACAGCGATCCAATCATTGTCCGTGCCGGGGTTATCCTGATATCCAAAGGCCACTATCGAATGGCCGCCCATTACATCCGGCGATGTTTTGAACTTGACGCCGACATGCATCGGTTGGCCGGCGTTGATTTGCGTCTTCAGGTATTGAAAGCTGAACCCCTCAAACAGTGAAGACGACCCCTGGTGGAACAGACTATCTGAGACATACTTGTTTCCGGCCCTGAACTTGTAGGTTACGTCCTTCTCCTCCGCGAAATCCTTCATTCCCTTCGGGATTACGCTGGGACTAGTCCTTAGGTTTACCCACATTGTTTTCGCTTGGCGGCGAGGTAGCCGTCGAGCATGAGTAGTAGTTTTGTCCAGCCTCGCCAGAGGAC
>JABMRB010000835.1 GCA_013202865.1 Candidatus Nealsoniibacteriota bacterium
CGACGAGGGGATCCTCGAGGTCGACCCGTTCCAGACGATCGATCAGGAAGGGATCGGCCAGTTGATCGAGATCTCCGTCGAGCGTGGCCGCAGCACCCGTAAGGATCTGAAGATCGGCATCTGCGGCGAGCAAGGCGGCGACCCGGCAAGCGTCGATTTCTGTTTCAAGGCCGGGCTGAACTACGTAAGTTGCAGCCCCTACCGCGTACCGATCGCCCGGTTGGCCGCCGCCCAGGCCGCGTTGAAGGCGAAACGTTGACAGAAAGGCCTTATCTGGTTTGACAACTTCATCATCGGAATCCATTCCAGTTCGCCTGGGGTGGATTCCGTGCTCTTGGCCCCATGGACGGGGTCCTTGGGTTGACTATCGGAACCGATGTCAATAGAATGAAGCATCAGCCAAACGTTGAATCGGAATCGGGTGTTTGTTCTCATGCGTGAACCTAACGATTCTGGGTGACTCATGAGTAGTGATTACATAACCGAACTGTTCAAGGATTTGCATGAGGAAGAGCTTGAACGCATGGACAAGCTCCTCGGAGAGGTAACACTTCCGACAGCGATTCTGTCGGTCTTGTTTGGTGTCGGATCGTACTACCTTCAGGATTTCCCAGGCTTTAGTTCTGATTGCGGTACGCTGACCTTTCACTTCCTGTGTTTGACGTTCGGAGCCTTCCTTCTCCGCGCAACGTACTGCTTGATCCGCTCGATACTTCGAGGCAAGGTGTCGATTTCTGCGGATCCGAGTGATCTGGCCGAGTTCATTTCGGAACTCAAGGAGTACTACGCCACTATCGAGGAGGACGAAGGGGAGATAGACCGGATGGTAGAGGAGGACCTGCGAGAAGGCCTTCGTCTACAGTACATCGAGTGCAGCTCCAAGAATCGCGCACGCAATATTGTCCAATCCAACTGGTTGTACAGGGCAAGACTCTGGATCGCCCTTGCCTTTGTGGCGCTCGTATTGAGCGCAATACCGTTCTACATAATCCAGAATGCCAAGCCGGACACGAAGCAGGTCCCGAAGATCGACTTCCCTGAGGTTCAAAAGGTGCAAATCGTCCAACCAGAATTGGAGTAGAGCCAAATGGCAGATCAAGAACAGCCAAAGCAGTCACCAAAATCAGAGACTCCCAAGACGCCCCCGCCAAAGCCGCAGATGCCGAAAGTGGTGGAGTTCACAAGAGGTGATAATCCTCCCGTGAAAGGGAAGTAGTAACGGGAGTATAGATCGATATCCGCGCTGCCGCGTGGGTCTCGGTCCTCGCCCCCACGCTACAATCGGTTCAATCCGGCTCCGCTTTCACGATCCCATCGTCAAAGCTCGCCGCCACGCGGCTGCCGGGCGGGACGACCAGGAACCGCTCTGCGTCCCAATTGCCTTCGACCAGATCGTGAATCAGCGACATGTCGCCGGTGATCTTCTCGAACTGCCAGCCGTGCTCGTCGGCTTCCTTGCGGGTCTGCTGCTCGAAGCGGTCGTCGGGCTCGATGCCCATCTCGATGAACGTTAGCCCCTCGTAGTTGTGGCGCATGTTCGATAACTGCTCGTGAAGATACTTCGCGTTCTCCTCGCCGTACTTGGCCGCCAACTCCTCGTAGGTCGCGTTCATGCCGGCAAGGTGCTGCGTCGATTCCGGGCCGAACTGATCCAACCCGTCGCCCCGTTCGATCCAGCCGCTGGTCTTGTAGTAGACGCCCGGGTGCGCTTCAAAGTAGTCGAGGTATCGCTCCTTGCTGCCCAGGAAGAGCGTAATGCAGTCGTGTGCCCTGGGAACGACCAGCGGGACGCTTCCGGCCCTCAGGCCGACCAGCCCGTTGCTGCACAGGGCGTAACCCATCGCCACGGCGTCGTACTGCGACTGGTCGACCGCGGCGAGCACCTCCTGAAGCCGCGCGAACATGCCGGCCTGTCCCAGGTCGTGTAGCCCCTTGGGTAAGAATTCCACGTCCAGGCGATTCGTCGACCGGGCGATCACCGCGCAGAACTCGCGGTACATAATCTCACAGGCAATCAGTTTGATCCTTAGCGAGCGGGGCCGGTTCGAGTCCCGGGCCACTTGCTCTAAGCCGCTATGAGGTAACGAGTTGCGTCGCGTCATCGGTCAAACCTCCAAGCTCGTCATCGGGGAATTCTGCCCGCTGTTGCCACAAGTGTTGCCAGAATAGTCGTTCCACAGTTCTTCCGCCAGTTCATCGGCGTCCAATTCGACGTAGTATCCGAGCGTGGTTTCAATGCTCGAATGCCTCATCAGCAATTGGAGCGTGGCCGGCTTCACCTTGGGGGCCCATCGGGTGGCGAAGCTCCGTCGTAAGTCGTGACAGCTTGCGTGCTTCACCTTATCCGCCCGGCCCTTGCCCTTCGTCCGCTTGACCACGATACCGGCCCGCTTGCCGATGGCCGAGACGATCAAGCTCACCTGTTGAGAGTCGAGGGCGGAACCAGTCCTCAGGTTGCCTAGCCGGAATACCCGGCCGCGTCGCTCGGCCGCCGGGGTCTCCAAGAGCCACTCGGCAAAGTCGGGCGTCAACGGCAAGAGCCGGTCGCGACGGCCCTTCTCGGCTGCTGCGTCAATCCGTAGCCGGGGGAACCGCCCGGACAAGTCCACGGAAATCGGGGCGTCGGCGTCCCAAGAGAACGCGAGACTTTCCTCCAACCGCAACCCGGACAGCCACA
>JABMRB010000836.1 GCA_013202865.1 Candidatus Nealsoniibacteriota bacterium
AGATCATCAGCCAGAGCGGCACGCAGATCCCCGCCGGCGAGACCTACCGGCGGGTCGTCGAGTTGGTCCGTTCGGGCAACCTCGGCAAGGTCAGCGTCGTGCGGACCTTCAACGTGATGAACCAGGGCGTCGGCGGCCTCGGCCACGATCCGAACACCACGCCGCCGGACGGGCTCGACTGGAATTCCTGGATCGGGCCGGCCCCGATGCAGCCGTACAATTCGCTGCTGGCGGCCAGTTCGTTCCATCATTGTTTCTGGACGATCAGCGGCGGATGGACGCCCGGCATGGCCCCGCACATTATCGACTTGCCCATCTGGGCACTCGATTTGGGCTATCCGACCAACGTAAGCTGCTCCGGCGGCCGCTACTGCCTCACCGGCGACAGCGACGGCTACGATACGCAGGAGATCCTCTGGCAGTACCCCGACATGACGATGACCTGGATGTCGACGTTGGCCAACAGCTACGCGTTCGATCTGGGCAGCGGCGCCCGGAGCCGGCGGCTGGGGATCTACTTCCACGCGGTCAACGGCACGATGTACTGCAACTACGGCATGCACAAGGTCGTGTCCGAGGGCGACGGGATGGACGGCAAGGAGCCGCCGCCGAAATCGATTCCGCCGTCGCCCGGCCACGAGCGTGAATGGCTCGACTGCATCAAGACCCGCGAGCAACCAAGTTGCAGCGTCTTCTACCACACGAAGGTCGACGTGCCGCTGGTGCTGGGCAATCTGGCGTTACGTCTGGGCCGTTCGATCCGATTCGATCCGGCCACGGAGAAGATCGTCGGCGACGACGCGGCCGCCAAGGCCGCGGTGCCGGAGTATCGAGATCCCTGGAAGTTCCCGAGTGAGTATCTTTAGGCAAGCGTTCGTTGGGTGAGAAGGACGAGGTCAACGGTCTCGGGACTGGAGTCTCGGGACTGGAGTCTCGGGACTGGGGGCTCGGGACTGGGGTCTCGGGTGTCCACTACAAGAACCCCTAGCCGAGGGCGGAAGCCCGCGGACGGCGCAGTCCACTGCGCATTACCCCCCCGAACGCAGTCGGGGGGCGTTTCAACTCCCCACTGCCCACTTCCTTCCCCGTTACATCTGCCGGGCAACGTCGCCTTGACCTGTATGGCCCCGTGGGGGTGGTTCGGGTACATTGCGGGAGGTTCCAGCGCAATGCGTGGTGCGACGACAACAGTGCGGCCTAACTCGGTCGAAGAAGCAGCCTTGAGCATCGAAAACGCGTATCCAGCCGATCGATCCGAAACCGCCGCCCTGCCAGCGGGCCTGGGGTCGCGGAGCTTCCTGGGCCTGCTAGGTGCCCAGTTTCTCGGTGTGGCGAACATCTGCACGTTCTGCTGGCTGGCTGTGCTCATCGCCAAAGAGATCGTCGCCCCGAACAACGCGGCCCTGGCTCTGTCGGCCGGGCTGGCCTGCTTTGTGCTGCCTTTTCTGCTGCTGGCGGCCCCGGCCGGATACCTGGCCGACCGGTTCAGCAAGCGGACGGTGATCGTCGCCTGCAAGGTGGGTGAGTTGGTTGTCATGCTCCTGGGCGTCGGGGCGATCGTCATTTGCGGCTTGGACCAGACGGCCGGGCTCTATGTGATGCTCGTCGTGGTGGCCCTGATAGGTGCCCAAAGTGCGCTGCTCGGGCCGTCGAAATCCGCCAGCATCCCCGAGATGGTTCGGTCGGATCGCATCTCGGCAGCCAACGGACTGCTCGGGATGACGACCGTAGCGGCCATCGTCGCGGGCACCGTCGCGGGCAATCTGCTCTACGGGCTCACCAGTCCGCTGGACCGGCAGATGGGGTGGATCTCGGCGGCAGCACTGATCGGTGTGGCGACGGCCGGTCTGGCGGCCAGCCTGTGGATTGCCCCGTCGCGTGCCGCCAACGCGAAACGAACCTTCCCCGTCAACGGGCCACGACAAACGATCCGCGATCTGGCCGCGCTCGGCTCCGACCGCCCCTTGTTGCGGGCCGTGGTGGGTGTGACGATCTTCTGGAGCCTCGGCGTGGCGGCCCTGTTGAACGTCGACCTGCTGGCGATCTCCGAACTCGGCGTGGAACTGCAATACGTGGGCCTGTTGCTGGCGGTCGGCATGGGCATGGGCAACGTGTTGGCCGGGATCTGGTCGAGCGGTCGTGTCGAACTGGGGATCGTCTCGCTGGGGGCGGCCGGAATCGCCACCAGCGCGATGCTACTGCTGACGGTGTCGACGGGCAACGGCGTGTGGCTGTTGATGCTTGGCACGAGCGCGGGTTTATACGCCGTCCCATTGCAAGCGTTCCTCCAGCACCGCAGCCCGGCCGAGTCGCGGGGATCGATCCTGGCGGCCGGCAATTTCCTCACGTGCGCGGGCATGCTGGCCGCCGGCGGCGTGTTCTTTCTTGCGAGCGACGCGTTCGGCGTTTCCGCCCGGGCGATCTACCTCGCGATCGGGCTGGTCACGCTGCCCGGCTTTCTCTACGTCGTTTGGCTGTTGCCCGGGGCGACGACCCGTTTCCTGATCTGGCTGCTGACGCACACGATTTACCGGGTGCGGGTCGAAGGGTGCGAGAACCTGCCGGCCGAGGGCGGGGCCCTGGTGGTGGCGAATCACGTAAGCTGGATCGACGCCGTGTTGCTGGTATTGCATTGTCCCCGGCCGATCCGCATGGTGGGTTTCGCCGAGTACGTGCAGAAGTGGTGGCTCCGCTGGCTGACCGAGGATTTCCGGACAATTTCGCTCGGGACGGGCAGAAAATCGGTGGTTCGGTCGATCCGCACGGTCCGGGAGGCTTTACGGGAGGGTGACCTTGTGGGTATCTTTCCCGAAGGGAACATTACCCGCAGCGGCAAGATAGAGGAGTTCCAAGGCGGCTTCCTTTCGATGCGCAAGGGCACCGACACGCCGGTCGTGCCGGTTTACCTGGGGGGGCTGTGGGGGTCGGTTTTCAGTTTCGAGCGAGGAAGGTTCTTCTGGAAGTGGCCCAAGCGGTGGCCCTATCCGGTGACGATTCGCATCGGCCGGCCGATCGCCGAGCCGGTCGACGGAGAACAGATTCGCCAAGCCGTGACAAATTTGGAGTAACTGTTCAGGGAGAATTGACGGGATCACAGGATGGACAGGATAAAGAGGAGGGGAAAGGGAAACTGAGACTTTAGCAGCAAGATCGGGTTCCACCACTAAGAAACCACGGATTACACGGATGTCACAGATAAAAAAGGCAGAGCATGGCATTGCGTCGCTTACCATCCGTGACATCCGTGTAATCCGTGGTTCAATTTGCCGGTTTCCCATCCTGTCAATCCTGTTATCCTGTCCAAACTACTGCCCTGTGAATGCTCATGATTTGGGAGAAGCGTGATGCCTGAGGAAATGGTCCTGCCACGGAAGTTTCTGCGGACCTGCCGAGCCAACATGCGGCGGATGAAGATCGCCGACACCAGCGGGACCGAACTGACCGGCGCCGCCCTGTTGACGCGCACACTGATCTTGCGGCGGCTGTTGCGGCGCGAAGTGCTCGTCGAGGACGAGAAACACGTCGGGCTGCTGATGCCGCCGTCGGTCGGTGCGGTGGTCTCCAACGCGGCCTTGGCGATCGACCGGCGGACTGCCGTTAATCTCAACTACACGGTCTCTGCCGACGTGATGAACGCTTGCATCGAGCGCTGCGGTATCCGCCACGTGTTGACCAGCCGCAAGGTGATGGAAAAACTCGATATCGAGATCGACGCCGAGTTGGTCTTCCTCGACGATTTCAAAAGTAAAGTCACCATGGCCGACAAGGCGATCGCGGCCGCCCAGGCGTGGTTGATGCCCGTCGGGATGCTGGAACGCAAACTGGGCCTGACAGAGATCGACCCGGACGACGTGCTCACGGTGATCTTTACGTCCGGTTCGACCGGGCTGCCCAAGGGCGTGATGCTCTCGCATCGCAACGTCGGGGCAAACGTCGTTGCTTTCAGCTCCGCGGTCGACATTCGCCGCGAGGACGTGATCGGCGGCATTCTTCCGTTGTTTCATTCGTTCGGCTATACGGTCACCCTATGGTCGGCGTTGACGCTCGATCCGCAGATCGTCTATCACTTCACGCCGCTGGACGCCCGGCAGGTCGGCAAGCTCTGCGGACGCTACGGTGTGACGTTTCTGATCGCCACGCCCACATTCCTGCGATCTTACACGCGACGCTGCAAAAAGGAGGACTTCGCGACGCTCAATGCGGTCGTCACGGGCGCCGAGAAGCTACCCGGCGACGTGGCCGACGCGTTCGAGAAGAAGTTCGGCGTCCGGCCGCTGGAGGGCTACGGCACGACGGAACTCTCGCCGTGCGTCAGCGTCAACGTCCCGGCAGACCGGGCCGCCCGCGACAACAAAATACCCAGCCGCGAGGGCACCATCGGGCGGCCGCTGCCGGGGATCTCGGCCAAGGTCGTTGACCTGGACACGGACGAAGACCTGGGCACGGGCCGCTCGGGTATGCTCTTAGTGACCGGCCCCAACGTCATGCAGGGCTACCTCGGCCAGCCGGACAAGACGGCCGAGGTCATCCGCGACGGGTGGTACGTCACGGGCGACGTGGCCCAGATCGATGAGGACGGGTTCATTCGCATCACCGGGCGGCTGAGCCGGTTCTCGAAGATCGGCGGCGAAATGGTCCCGCATATCCGCGTCGAGGAAGAGATCGTCCGGGCATTGGCCGTCGACAAGGACCCAAACGCCGACGAAGACGGGGGCATGAGTGTGATCGTCACGGGCGTGCCCGATGCGAAAAAGGGCGAGCGGCTGGTCGTGCTCCATACGGGCCTGGCCGTCGAGCCGCGTGACATCTGCGCCCGCCTGCGCGACGCCGGCCTGCCGCCGATCTGGGTCCCCGCCCCCGACGGATTTCGCCAGATCGAAGAAATCCCCGTGCTGGGCACCGGCAAAGCCGACCTGAAACGAGTCAAGGAGTTGGCGTTGGAGGAGTTCGGTTCGCCGTAAGGCCGCTTGCGGCTTCGCACAACCCACGGTTGGGTTTACGACCATACGGTTGGGGTGGCAGTTGAACTGCCACCCCAACAAATAGCACCGCCCGCGCGACCACCGGTCGCGGCTTTTTGTGAAGGAACGCCCATGGCCCTTGCCAACCTATCCGCGGGCTGGATCGCGATCCTGGCCGGACTGTTTGCCGGGGCGATCATCGGGATGTTCTTCCACGACGATGAATGGCTCGGCGGTTACGGCTGCTGGCGGCGGCGGATGTTGCGGCTGGGACACATCTCCATGGTCGGCACCGGACTGTTGAACCTCGCCTTTGCCGTCTCCGTTGCCCATCTGAAGATGGACCACGCCCCGGCACTGGCCTCGATCCTGCTGATTGCCGGGGCCGTGGCCATGCCGTCGGTCTGCCTGCTGTCGGCGTGGCGCAAGGAGTTTCGTCACCTGTTCTTTATCCCGGTCGGCTGCCTGATCGTTGCGGCGGTCGACTTTATCTACCGAGGGAGCCTGTTATGAGAATCGGTCTGATTGCGATGAGCGGCATCCGTGCGTGCGATGCCGAACTGTTGCGGCTGGGACTGACGCTGCCCGGGTTCGTCGAACGGAGCAAGACGATCGCCTCGCTGCCGAGCCTCGGGCTGCTGACGCTCGCCGGCATGACGCCGCCGGAGCACGAGTGCGTCTATCTCGAAATTGAAGACGTCCGCAAGATGGGCGCCTTGCCCGGCGGATTCGATCTGGTGGCCATCTCCAGCTTCAGTGCCCAGATGGACGAGGCATACGAGCTGGGCGACCGCTACCGCGAGCAGCGTGTGCCGGTCGTGCTGGGCGGGCTGCACGTCACGGCCTTGCCCGACGAGGCGGCCGAGCACTGCGACGCCGTGGTGATCGGCGAGGGGGAATCGGTCTGGCTGGACGTGCTTGGTGACGCGGAAGCCGGGCGACTGAAGCCGGCCTATCGCGCGGACGGATCGTTTCGCTTGGAGGACGCGCCGATGCCGGCCTTCGAGATGCTCGAGCCGGAGCGTTACAATCGACTGACCGTCCAGGCCAGCCGCGGGTGTCCGTTTCAGTGTGAGTTCTGCGCCAGCTCGATCCTGCTGACCGACCGGTACAAGCAGAAGCCGGTGGAGAAAGTGCTGGCCGAGATCGACCGGATCTGCGAGATCTGGCGCCGCCCGTTCCTCGAATTCGCCGACGACAACGCCCTGGTCAACAAACCCTACTGGAAGCGGCTACTGGCCCAGTTGAAGACGCGGCACATCCACTGGTTCGCCGAGACCGACGTCTCGGTCCACGAGGACGACGAACTGCTCGGTCTGATGCGCGAGGCCGGCTGCGCGGAAGTGCTCGTCGGGCTGGAGAGCCCCGTTGAGGACGGCCTGGCCGGGCTGGAACTCAAGTCCGACTTCAAACGCCGCCGCTGGCCGCAATACAAGGAAGCGATCGCACGGATCCAGTCGCACGGCATCCGTGTAGACGGTTGTTTCGTGATCGGGCTCGACGGGCACACGCCGGCGATCTTCGACGAAGTCTACGATTTCGCCGTCGAATCGGAACTCTACGACGTGCAGATCACGCTGCCGACGCCCTTTCCCGGCACCCCGTTCTACGATCGGCTGCGACGGGAGGACCGGCTGCTCTTTGACGGGGCATGGCAACGGTGTACACTGTTTGACGTCAACTATCGCCCCAGCCACATGTCGGCCGAGGAGTTGGGCGAAGGGTTCCGTCAGCTTGCCGTGCGGGTCTACAGCGAAGAGCAGACCCAGTGGCGGCGAGAGAACTTCAACCGCAAGTATCTCAAACCGTCCCGATCCGGCGAGGAAGTAATGCCATGAAAAAGACGATGTTGATTCGGGGTTTGTTTCTGGCGGCCGCGGTGTTTGAAACGGTTCTGGGCCTGGCGTTCCTCTCGGCCCCGGACGAGATTTTCGAGCGGTTCAGCGTCGAGCCGCCGAACCACTGGGGTTACGTGCAATTCCCCGCCGCGGTGCTGCTGATTTTCGCGTGGATGTTCCTGGTCGTCGCGTTGCGTCCGGAGGCCCGTCGCCACCTGATCCCCTACGGCATCCTCCTGAAGCTCTCCTTCGCCGGGATCGTGCTGCGCTACTGGTTCGACGCCGGTGTGCCCGGCCTATGGAAACCGTTGGCGATCATCGATCTGGCCACGGCCGCGTTGTTCGCCTGGGCGTACGTGACGCTGATTCGCGGGAAGGATACGTAGCCTTAGTACGCCTCGACCGCTGCACCGGCCTTCTTCACGAATTCGCTGATGTAGTCGAGGTATCCGCGCGACTCGGGATGGATCGAGCCCCAGACGTCGATCGAGCCGAGGAT
>JABMRB010000837.1 GCA_013202865.1 Candidatus Nealsoniibacteriota bacterium
ACCGATCCTGCCAAGGTGGCCCCATGGCTTTACCGGCTGGCGGTGGTCCAATCGCTGCTATATCGCCGAACCATGGGCCGGCGGCGAAAACTGACCGACCGATACGCCCAGCGGTTCCGCCCGACCGAACAAGACACGCGAGAACCCGACCCACTCGGCTGGCTGCTGGCCGAGGAGCAACGCGGCAAGGTCCGCGAGGCGATGGACCGGCTGCGGCCGCGCGACGCCGAGATGCTCATGTTGAAATATACCGAAGATTGGAGTTACCGCGACTTGGCCCGCCACCTGGGGATCAGCGAGAGTGCCGTCGAGGCAAGGCTGCATCGTGCCCGAAAGCGGCTCCGCCAGGAACTGGCCGCGTTGGAAGTGATCGAGGTGCCTTCATGAACCGAATCGACCCAGATCAGATGGACGACGCTCAGATCGATCCACACGAGATCGACGACGCCCGATTCGACCTGCTGGCCGACGACGAATTGACCGAAGCGGAACGTCGCCAACTGCTCGGCGGTCTGGACGACGAGCCGGGTGGGTGGCGCCGCTGTGCGCTGGCGTTGCTCGAATCACAGCAGTGGAAACGGCAATGCGGCGCGATCGCCCGAGAGGCCGGTCCCGAGGCGCCCGACAAACGGCCTCCCGGACGGCGACGGCAAGGACCCGGCGGCAAGACGCTGGCGGCGATGGCGGCCTGTTTCCTGGTCGCGTTGTTCCTCGGCCTGGTGATTCGCGACCTGTCGCACCGGGCCGGTTCCGAGGGGACGTCGCCCGCGCAGGTGGCCGACAACGACCCGAACTCGCCCGAGCGCGGTCGGCGCCCCGAGTCCATGCCGCAACGCGATCTTCCGCAGCCGGACGAGCCGCCGACGCAGTTCGCCGGCGGGGACGATTCGATCGCCGTGCCGGTCGGCCGCGTCGACGATCTCGACAAGTGGCTCCAAAGCCTGCCCGCCGCGCTTCCCGCCGACGTGCAACGATCGTTGGAGCAGACCGGCTACCGGGTACACCAGACCCGCGAGTTGGTACCGATGGGTATCGAAGACGGTCGGCAACTGGTCGTGCCGGTCGACAGGGTCAACATTCGCTACGTAGGCAATCCGCCGCTGTAGGTGGGTCGCTTTCTTCCCCACAGCTAAGGAGAAACGAGATGTCGAGGAACGTTTGGATCAGTAGTATCGCTGCGATGTTGCTATGCACCCCATGGGCCGCAGGGCAAGACGACCGAAAACAGTCGGAGCATCAGGTCGGACCGATCCGCGTCGTCGTCGAGGCGACCGCCGAACCGCAGAAGAAGGTCGAGACGAAGCGCAAGGTATCCGTCGGCCCCGTACGCGTGCAGTTGCAGGCGACCGCGGAACCGGACAAGAAGGCCGAAACGCCGCGCAAGATATTCGTCGGCCCCGTACGCGTGCAGTTGCAGGCGACCGGCAAGCCCGGCAAGCCGATCAAGGTGAAGGCCGCGCCGTTGCATGCCGCGGGCAAGCCGGCCAACGTGGTCGTCACGGCATCGCTCAAGTTGAGCGATTACTGGGTCGGCCTGGCGTGCCGGCCGGCCAGTGACGCGTTGCGGGCGCAGTTGCGATTGCCGAAGGGTGAAGGCCTGGTGGTCGACCACGTCGTCGAAAAGGGCCCGGCTGCCAAGGCAGGCGTCCAGCAGCACGACGTGCTATTGAAGGCGGGCAAGACCCCGCTGAAGGAGTTGGCCGATCTGGTCGCCGCGGTCGAGAAGGCGAAGGAATCAGAAGTAGCCCTGGAGTTGATCCGCGTCGGCAAGAAGAAGACGATCAAGCTTACGCCGGCAAAGCGGCCCGAAGACGCCGCGGCGCGGCAGCCCTTGAACGTGTCGCCTGAGGGCATCCACCTGGAACTGATTCGCCAGTGGATCCCTGAGATCAAACCGGGCAAGATGAACGGCCCGTTCGAGTTTCGCATCATCCGTCCCGGCGCGCTGCTGCCGCCGACGGCCAAAGTGCATCCTCCCATGCCCGGCAACCTCAGCGTTGCCATCACCAAGCAAGGTGACAACCCTAAGAAGATCGTAGTCACCCGGGGCGATCAGAAGTGGGAGGTCACCGAGAAGAACCTCAAGGAGTTGCCCGACGACGTCCGCCCACACGTCGAGCGGATGCTAGGCCGGATCAAGATCATGGCCCCGCTGGAGAAGATCCGCACCTTCAATGTCATCCCCAAGGTGATCGGTTCCGACGGCGCAATCCCGAAAATCCAGCAGCGACTCCTCCCACACGCCCTAGTGCCCGAGAAGCTCCACCGGGAGCACCAGAAGCAGATCGACAAGCAGCTCGGCGAAATGAGCCGCCAGATCGAAGAACTCCGCAAGTCGCTCGACCAGTTACGCAAGAGCGAGGCGCCGGCCGAGCAGCCGGAAGAGGAGTAGGCAAAGGGGAGAACCAGAGCGGCAAACCGGGATTAGGTAGTACGAAGCTCTCTCGAATACCGGATGCCAGTCTAGCCTCGCAGCCGGGATTTGCGATGGTGATTAGCCCTCTGCAGCACCCGGATGTTGCGCCACTGGTTTTGGCAGATACTCCTTCCACTTGGTCTTGGCGTACTCCATGAAGCCAACGACAGGCTGGCTGGTGCAGATAGGCGCAAGCTCTCGGCCTGTCTTTGTCAGTACGACGTGGCCAAGCTCCAAGATGTTGTCAGATTCCTTTGGCATTTCGAGTTGCAGGGCGGCGCCATAGTACGCGATGGCAAAGTGCTTTGGGAGCCCAATGCGCGTGAACCCAGTCAGATCTTTGAACTGAATGAGGCCAATACTATCAAGGTGACTTATCGTCCCGAAGTTCAGCCCTTGACGGTTATAGATGTCATCATGAACGTCAAACACTAAAGGCACCACGCCGCCGATTTGCCAACCGAAACCGCATAGCTTCGAGAAGATCTCAGCATCGGTCTTGTCGAGGTCTGAGAGGAAATTGACTGTCCTCTTTGAGTAGGAACCTGGGGAATTGGCCTCACCGGCCAGCACTCGAGCCCACAAGTCTTGCATTTCCCCGTCGGAAACAATACGAGACTTCTCAAAGAAGTTGGTGACCCAGTCATCCTCAACGGCCTCAGGATCTGAGTCCTCTGAAAGTTGCGGAAGCGCCCTGGACGTGATGTCCTCCATGTTCTGTTGACGGTCTGCCTCTTCCTCAATGAACCGATGCATCGCTCTCCTGTGTAGATCTGTGACCTGAATCGCTGTATCGGCTCGGAGAATCTCTGCTTCGGCCTCCGCCTTTGCAATCCTCTTTATCTGGTAAGGTGCAAAGAGACCACCCACGGCCTTCGAGATTTTCTTGATGAGCGTATTCGCAGGTTGCGAGATATCGCCGAAGTTCACTAATGAGTTGGTAGTCTTATCTGACATGTCTGCTCCTCGACCGAACTATGTAGTTCTTTGGCGTGTGGGGCCGGCAAACTCGACGCGTCCTCGCACAATACCGCTCAATCAAGCTGGTAGCTTACCAAGCAAGCCACACGATGTCCAGCAATTGCATCTTGTCGCTTTCACCAATCAGCCGGCTTGTTGGACGGGCGAAGCGTACCTCCACAGATTCCCAGAATGCGGCGTATCAGGCTACCCAACCATGCTCCACTCCCCCTACGCCCGCGGCAAAATCACGTCGGCCAGGAGGAACTTGCGCAGCGACTTGATGACGCGGAGAAATTGCGTTAGATCGACCGGCTTGATTAGGTAGTCCTCAACGTGCAGGCCTTCGTCTTGGAGAACTTCGCGGTGGGCGGCTGAGGCGGTTAGCACGACCACCGGCACGCGCTGCAAATCGTCGTCCGCCTTCAGTTCCGTGAGGACCTCGCGGCCGTCTTTCTTGGGCAGGTTCAGATCGAGCAGCACGACGTCGGGTCGCGGGGCGCTGCGGTACCTGCCTTGCCGTCGGGCAAACTCCATCGCCTCCTCGCCGTCGCAAACCAGGCTGATCCGGCAGGGTACTTCGCCCTCCTTCAACGCCTCGATCGTCAATCCGGCGTCTTCCAGGTCGTCCTCGACCAGGAGGATTTCCATCGGCCGGCCCACGGCGTCACGTGTCATGGCATCTGCTGAAAAGGTAACGTTTCGATCGTTCATATCCCCCCGACGCAGTCGGGGGGCGTTTCCATTCACTCACCACTCTGCGAGGGGGTGGCAGTTCAACTGCCACCCCAACCACTCACCACTATCCACTATCCACTACTCTCTACACAATCTTCGTCACGCCGGGCATGGCAACGGGGTATCGGCCGTTTTCGTCGGGCATCGTCGGGGGATCGACGTCCCAGCCGTAACTCTCCGGCGCGAGTTTCTCTTCGGTGTTGATCGCCTGCTCCCAGGTGATCTCCTGGCCCGTGTAGTTGACCATCCGCCCGAGAACCGCCAGCATCGTGCTGATCGCCATGTAGCGGCCGTTGTTGATCGGCTGGCCGGAGCGGATCGACTCGAACAGGGCCACGTGCTCGGCGTCGTACATGCTCGGCGAAGTGCCCCGGAACTTGAACGGGTTCTCGCCGGTGATCTGGTAGCCGCCCAGCACGTCGCAGTGACCCTTGGTGCCGAAGAAGTGGTCGGTCACTTCGCTCTTACAACCGGCCTGCTGACGGCAGAAGGAGTAGACCCGGGCGCCGGATTCGTATTGGTAGACGACGGCGTGGTGATCGTAGATGTCGCCCCATTTCGGATCGGTGCGGACCTGTCTCCCGCCGAGTCCCCAGGCCTTCAGCGGCGGCTGGTCGTTCATGGCCCAGGAGGCCTTGTCGAGACTGTGGACGTGCTGCTCGCAGTTGTGGTCGCCGGAGAGCCAGGCGAAGTAGTACCAGTTGCGCATCTGGTAGGCCATCTCCGTGTCGTCCTCCTTGCGGCCGCGGTGCCAGAGCGTGCCCGTGTTGTAGGTCGACTGGACGGCCATGACGTCGCCGATGGCCCCGTCGACGACGCGCTTCATCACCTCTTGCGTGCCGGTGTGGTATCGCCAGCAGAGCCCCGAGACAAGACTGAGCTTCTTCTTCTTGGCCTCTTCGGCGGTGGCCAGCACCGAGCGGATGCCGGGTCCGTCGACCGCGACCGGCTTCTCGCAGAAGACGTGCTTGCCGGCGTCGATTGCCGCCTTCAACTGCATCGGGCGGAAATGGGGCGTCGTGGCCAGGAGCACCACGTCGATGTCCTTGTCGTCGCAAATGTGCTTGTAGCCGTCGAAGCCGACGTAGCAGTGGTCGTCGTCGACGTCCACCTTGTCGGGCATCTGTTTCTTCAGGCCGGTGAGGCTGCTCTTCAGCCGGTCCTCAAAGGCATCGGCCATGGCCACCAGCTTCACGTTCGGGTCGGCCCGCATTGCATTGACGGCCGCCCCGGTTCCTCGTCCGCCGCAGCCGACCAGCCCGATCTTGAGTGTGTCGTCACCGGCGGCGTGGGCCGCCCGGCCGATGCCCAGCCCCCCGGCCAAGGCACCGGCCGCCACGGTGGAGGTCTTCAGGAAATCGCGTCGAGAACAGTCGGAATCGGTTCGAGGGCTGCTTTTACGGGGCATGATGGGATCCTCTCTGATATCGGGGCGGGAAGGTCGATCGTATGGGAAGGGCATCCAGTGGACGCTTCTCTTAGCATACCCGGTCACAGTCCGTAAGGCAAGCTGGGGAGAAACAGTAGGACGGATTTTCAATCCGTCACCGCAGACGGATTGAAAATCCGTCCTACGGAGCCATTTCTCGACGGTTCTTACCGCACCTTGCTCATCGCGCGGACGAACTGGGCGTCGAACTGCTCCAGGTCGCCGAAGAACTGCTCGAACTCCTTCAGCCGGGTTTGCGGGCCGTCGGTCAGCAGCGGCTGCTTCTTCGAGAGCATTTTCAGGTAGTCGACGTACTGCCGCGGATGGCTGCGAATCAGGTAGTAGCTCAGTGCCCAGGCCTCGGCGTAGGCGTCCAACCCGAGCTTCGTATCGTGGAATCGCTTGTCGTCGGCCAGTAGGGTTTTCAGTGAGTCGGCGGGGCGGTTGCGTAGATAGAGTTGAAATCGAGCCAGCCGCCCCCGGTTCAGGACCCCGATACCCCGCCACCCCTTGGAGCTGCGCAGGTCGGGTGTCTCGAAATAGACGGCGATCCCCTCGCTGAACCAGACCGGGCAGTCGCTGTAGCGATTGTGCAGCCCGCAATTGAACGCGATCTGGTGCGTGGCCTCGTGGACGATCGTCGAGACGGTCCGCATCGCATCCGGCTGGGCCAGGATCTGGTTGACCTGGGCCGTCGTGCTCCGGCGCATTGTCGGAAGGTTCAACGCCTCGAGGCCCGTCAGGTCGTACATCGACATCCGGTTGGTCCGCAGGCTGAAGTAACCGATGATCGACTCGGCCGCTTTGCCTAACTCGGGCCGGGAATGCTTGACGTAGGAATCCTGCTTGGCAAAGACGACGGCCACCAGCGGGAACTCGGGCTCGGCCAGATCGAACCCCTTGCGCGACCAGTAGTTGGTAAACGCGAGGTAGAGCCGCTCGAACAACGCCCCGCACCATTGGGCGTAGG
>JABMRB010000089.1 GCA_013202865.1 Candidatus Nealsoniibacteriota bacterium
CAGTTGGGCCTTCATCTCTTCTTCGGCATGCACGTAGTAGACTTCCTTCTTGCGCCGCACGCGGAAAAAGGGCGGTTGTGCCACGTAAACGTACCCAGCTTTGATAAGGTCGTACATCTGACGATAGAAGAACGTCAACAACAGTGTACGGATGTGCGACCCGTCGACATCGGCGTCGGTCATGATGACAATTTTGCTGTAGCGTCGTTTGGCCAGGTTCATCTCGTCGCCGACGCCCGCCCCGATGGCCGAGATCATGCTGCGGACCTCTTCGTTGGCCAGCACTTTGTCTTCGCGCGATTTGTAGGCGTTGATGATCTTACCGCGCAAAGGGAGGATGGCCTGGTACATACGCAGCCGACCGCCCTCGGCGCTGCCACCGGCCGAATCACCTTCCACGAGGTAGAGTTCGCACCGCGCGACGTCGCGGCTGGTGCAGTCGCGGAGTTTGCCGGGCAGTCCGCCGCCTGAGAGTGCGCCCTTGCGTTCGCGCAGCAGGGCCTTGGCCTTGCGAGCGGCCTCGCGCGCCTCGGCGGCCAGCACGGCTTTGGCAACGATCACGCGGGCGATCTTCGGGTTCTCTTCCAGGTAGTTGGCCAGGAATTCGCCGACCACGGAGTTGACCATGCCTTCGAGTTCCGGGTTGTTGAGCTTGACCTTGGTCTGCGACTCGAACTGCGGCTCGGGCATTCGCACGGAGATGACGGCCGTGAGCCCTTCTCGCAAGTCGTCGCCGCTGGGCACGAGGTCTTTGAAGATGTTCAGCCGCTTGCCGTAGGCGTTGAGCGTTCGGGTCAAGGCGGTGCGGAAGCCGGTTAGATGGGTACCGCCGTCGGGCGTGTTGATGTTGTTGACGTAGCAGTGGACGTTTTCCGTGTATTCGCCGGAATACTGGAATGCCGCCTCCACCTGGACGGAGGTTTCCTCGTTAGTATCGTTGATGTAGATCACGTCGGGATGGACCGGCTCGGTGGCCCGGTTGAGATGCCGGATGAACTCGACCAGTCCGTCGTCGTACTGGAAGGTTTCGCCGTCGTCGGTGCGCTCGTCTTTGAAGACGATCTTCACGCGGCGGTTGAGGAACGCCAACTCCTGCAGCCGCTTGTAGAGGATGTTGTAATCGAACTTCAGGTCGCCGAAGACTTCATAGTCGGGCTTGAACGTGGTTTTCGTGCCGGTTCCTTCAGCGGCGGCGATCCGGGCCACGTCGCCGTCCGGTATGCCTCGCTTGTATTCCTGCTGGTACGTATTACCGTCGCGGCGGACCTCCACTTCACACCATTCGGAGAGAAAGTTCACGGCCTTGACGCCGATGCCGTGCAGCCCGCCGGACGTCTTATAGGCTTTGTGGTCGAACTTCCCGCCGTACTTGAGCATCGTCATCACGCCTTCCAGCGCCGAGCGGTCGATGTTCTCGTCGATCTCCACGGGAATACCGCGACCGTCGTCGGCCACGGTGATCGACCCGTCGGGATTGACCGTCACTTTGATCTTCTTGGCATGTCCCGCCATCACTTCGTCGATCGAATTGTCGACGACTTCGGTGACCAGATGGTGCAGGCCGCGGACGTCGCGATTGCCGATGTACATGCCGGTCCGCTCGCGGACGTGCTCCAGGTCGCTCATGTGGCGCATCTGGCTGACTTCGTACTTACCCCCGCCATTAATCCCGATGGAGGCGGGCGACTGGTCTACATGTATCTCGGCTGTCTCGGCTGAGGGGTCGTTTGGGTCGGGTTCGTTAGACATCGTATTCACTTTCTGGTTCCGTGGTTACAGGGCCATTGCGATTGGGCCATTGCGATTGGACCACGGGGGGTTATTCGATCGTGCCGAGTCGAAATCTGAGATTCTCGATTCCTTCGTCGGGGAGGGTTCTTGAAAGGGTTTCCAAGAGGACCGGTTTCTGAAACGTCAGTTCCTGCATTAAGGTCGAGTTGGCAACGATGACCTCCAGTACGCCGCGGCGTAACGAACCGACGGCCGTGTATTTGGCGGCCAGCGGCCCGGTCGCCTCGCGCCACGCCGCTTCATACCGCTCGGCGCTCTGCACGCGAGCATATCCACGCCGGGCCATCAACTCGGAGAGGACGTTGGCGATCGGTTCGGGACCTCGAGGCATGGGAAGTTACTACTTCTTGTCCCGGGCCAGTGGCATAATCACGTAGCCGTAACCATCGTCCGTGCTGCAAACGGCCGCACTCTCGCCGTCGCGCAGTTCCAGGACGAACTTCTGGTTTGGTTCCAGCACACGAAGGAAATCGTTGAAGAAGCGGGGGTCTAGTGTGATTGGGATTGGCGGGCCGTCGTAGGGGATCACCAGTTCGATATGCGATTCCCCGATCTCGGCGCCATGCCCGGCCAGTTGAACCTTGCCTTCGCCGAAGTTGAGATCGATGCCGCGGCTTTCCTCGGTAACGACGATGGCCGCCTGGCGAACGGCCGCATGGAAGGGCCCGACGTCCATCTCGATCCGTGTGGCGTCGCCACCGTGCGGGAAGACGTCTCGCCACTTGGGAAACCGCCCTTCGACCAGCCGCGAGTAGATCGTCGCCGAGCCACTGCGAACCACGACGTCGTTTCCCCGAGCTGCCAGATGGATACTCCCTTCGTTATCGGCCATCGCCCTTTCGAGCAGTTGCATGGCCCGGGTGGGGATGATCGTCATCGTGTCGCCCGCCTCGTGGCCACCGATACTTTTGGCAGGGCCTTCCTGCCTGGCAAGCCGCCGTCCGTCGGTGGCTACGGCGGTGATTTTCTCCGGCTCCAACTCGATCAACACGCCACCCAAAGCGTAGCGGCTGCTTTCTACGTCGGTGGCAAAGACGGTCCGGCGGATACACTCGCGGAAGAAGCGGGCCGATAGTTCGTGGTACTTCTCCTCCTCGAACGTGACAACGGTGGGATACTCGTCGGGGTTTTCCGAGGGCAACTCGAATTTGCTCTGCTGGCCGCAAACGGTCGTTTTCTTCCCGTCGCTCTCGATCTGGAGCTTCTCATCCGAGCTTTCCGAGAGGATCTTGCCAAAGCGGTCTCGCGGCAGAATGACGCTGCCGGGGGCTTCGATGGCGAGACCGGAGACCTGCATTCGAATGCCCACCTCCAGGTCGGTCCCGATCAGCGTGGCCGTTTCTTCGGTCACTTCGAGTTTCACGTTCTGCAGGATCGGCTTGGGGCTGCGGGCCGGAACTACGAAGCTGACGGTCTGGAACGCGTGCAACAACTTCTCACGTTCGCATGTGATCTTCATGGGTGGTCACTGCCTTTCATACTTGGCTTGTACGGTGTCTTTGTATTCTTTTAGTAGTATTCTATTTACAGTAATAGCAGTAATATGCTCGCGAAATCTGTCGATGGATGAGTTTGAATCGGTGTAAGTCCCTGGTATGACTAGACTACCAACTTGTCAACGGCTGTCGATACACGGTCAATTGAACGTGTGCGATCGGTTGGTTCAATGTTCATAATAGCACGCTTGGTGTTTGTAGCACTGAAGGCTGTTCACGGCGCCGTAACGACCGGCAGTCGACCAACAGGAAATCGACACGTTTTCCACGAACCTCGATATTCACTTCACTTCCCATTTCTTGTCGAGTTGCTTCACGGCCTCCCGGATTGCCGGGTCGGTCTTTAGTAATGATTCCATTTTGCGGCAACTGTGCATAACCGTCGTGTGGTCGCGGCCGCCAAAATAGTTGCCGATCTCATCCAGGCTATTGTCGGTCCATCGCCGAGCGAGGTACATCGCCACGCCGCGGGCGGTCAGCACGGGTCTTCGTCGCGAGGGGCTCCGCAGATCGGAGAGCTTCAGCGAGAAGAATCGGGCCGCGGCCGCAGCGATCTCCCGTAGTGCAGGCTGGGAGGCCTTGCGCCGGGACAAATAGGCTCGCACGGCGTCCAGGCCGATCGACCGATCGTCGACCCGACCACACTGTTCCAGTTGATCCAACGCCAGCAGTAAGTCGGGCACGTTGCCGGAGACCGTCTCGGCCAACAGCCTGGCAGCAGCCTCGCCGAGGTCCAGCTTGCGCAAACGGGCCAATCGCCGCAGGATAACAGCCCGAGTACGGCGACCGGGCGGCGCCAGCGGCAAGGTCAGCCCGGTGGACAATCGACTTTGCAGGGCCGGCCGGATGCCTTTCAGTTGAGCTGGTGCGGTTGAGGCAGTTGCCACGATTTGCCGGCCGTGAGTCAACAGGAAGTCGAACGTGTGGATTAATTCCTCCTGGGCTGCGCCTTTGCCGGCCAGCCGCTCAATGTCCTCGATGACAAACAGCGCGGCCTGGCGGTAATAATCCCTAAGCTCGTCCGACCCTTGCGTCTCGATGGCATCGGCGACCTCACCGGCGAACCCCTTGGCAGATGTATAAATAACCCTACCACGCCTACGAAGCGTTTCCCACCGGGCGGCCAGCCCCCGGGCGAGGTGCGACTTGCCCGAACCGTTCGGGCCATGGATCAGCAGGGGGTTATAGTCCGGCTGGGCGTTGTCGAGGACGGATCGAACGGCCGGCTCGACGAGGCAATTCTCCGGCCCGACGAGAAAGTGTTGCAGCGCGTGTCGGCGGGCCGCGTTGGGGCCCGAAGGGCGCACCAGCGAGTAGCCCGATAGGGGGATGTTAACGACGCCTTCCACCACGGCGGCTCCGTCCAGCGAAACGTGTACGAAATGGTCAAGAGACCGGCCAGTCTCCAAAGCCCGTATTGTACCGGTTTTGGCCTCGTCTCGCGAGGTGGGAAGCCCGGTATTTTCGGGCTTTTTAGCACTACATCTGCAATTCGCCGCACACGTGCAGAATCCGCCCCACGGCCTCGTCGATCTGGGCCTCGGCGGTCGTCGAACCGAGGCTGAATCGCAGCGAACTGCGGACCAGCTCAGAGGGCAGATCCATGGCCCGTAGCGTGGGCGAAAGCTCGGTCGAGCCGCTCGAACAGGCCGAGCCGACCGAGCAGGCTACGCCGGCTGTATCCAACGCCATGAGCAGGATCTGGCCGTCCAGGCCCGGAAAGGCGATATTACTGGTCTGCGGCAGCCGGTCGGCCGCGGAGCCGTGAACGACGATCTCGGGCATGCCGGCCCGTAGGCCAGCTTCGAACCGCTCGCGATGCGCGGTCATAAGGCGGGCGTGTTCCCGGTGGTGCTCCTGCCATGTCTCCAACGCAGTCCGCATGCCGACCGCCAGGGCCACGGGCTCCGTGCCCGGGCGCAGTCCGCCCTGCTGATGACCGCCGAACAGTAGCGGCGCGATGGCCACGCCGTCGCGGACGATCAGGGCGCCGATGCCGGTCGGGCCGCGGAACTTGTGGGCCGCCACGCTCATCGCGGCGACGCCCCACTCACGGAAATTCACGGGCAGCTTGCCGGCCATCTGCACCGCGTCGGTGTGCAGCGGCACGCCCGCTTCGTTACAGATTTCGGCCAGGCGGGCGATCGGCTGCAATACGCCCGTTTCGTGATTGGCTGCTAGCACGCTGACCAGCCGGGTGTCTTCTGCGAGCAGCCCCGCCAGTGCGTCGGTCCGAATGACGCCGTCGCCGTCCACGCCCAGCCCGTCGTATCGCCAACCATTTTCCATCAGGTGTTCAGCCGGTTCGATCACGCTGGCGTGTTCGATGGCCGAGACGACGATCCGGCCGGATGCAGTGCCGCCGGCAGCGAGGGATGCAGTGCCGCCGGCAGCGAGGGATGCAG
>JABMRB010000838.1 GCA_013202865.1 Candidatus Nealsoniibacteriota bacterium
ATGATGTAGTAGGTGGCTACCGCGTACTTGCTGTGCGGCAGCGAGACCTCCTTGACCGTCGCGCCAAGCGACCGGTAGACGTCGACCGCCTCGCGGACGGCCGCCTCGACCTCGGCGTCGAGCCCCTCGCCGAAGTGCTCCGGCACCAGCCCCAGCCGCAGGTTCTTAAGCGGCTGCGAAACGGTCTGCGTATACTTAGGCACGGGCCGGTCGACCGACGTGGAATCGCGCGGGTCGTGGCCGGCCAGCGTTTCCAGCAACAGGGCCGTGTCCTCGGCCGAGCCGGCCAATGGTCCGATCTGATCGAGGCTACTGGCGAAGGCGACCAGCCCGTATCGGCTGACGCGGCCGTAAGTCGGTTTCAAGCCGACCACGCCGCAGAGCCCGGCCGGCTGGCGGATCGACCCGCCCGTATCGCTGCCGACCGCCAGCGGTGCCATGCCCGCCGCCACGCAAGCGGCCGACCCGCCGCTGCTGCCGCCGGGTATCCGCTCGGTGTCCCAGGGGTTTCGGGTGACTTGGAAGGCCGAGTTTTCGTTCGACCCGCCCATGGCGAACTCGTCCATATTGGTCCGACCGATCAGCACGGCGTCGGCCGCCAGGAGGTTCTCAATGACGCCGGCGTGATAGGGGGGACGGAAGTTTTCGAGGATCTTCGAGCCGCAGGTCGTCGGTTCACCGCGTGTGCAGAGCAGGTCCTTCACGGCCACCGGCAGCCCGGCCAGTTGCCCGACCGGTTGGCCCTGCTTGCGCCGGTCGTCGATTTCCTCAGCCCGTTGCAGTGCCGCAGCACGGTCGACCCGCAGAAAGGCCCCGATCCGCTCGTCGTGCCGGTCGATCCGGTCGAGATAGCTCTCGGTGACCTCGGCCGACGAGGTCTCACCGGCGACGAGCTGAGCAAGTAGCTGCGTGGCAGTTTGATCGATCCGAGGCATGGTTCGTACCAGTATTGCCGCTTGCGGCTTAGCAGCGTTGTGCCAGGAAATGCTAAGCCGCAAGCGGCGGTTGTTACACCTCGCCCAGCACGGCGGGCACCAGGTAACACTCGTCGTCTCGTTTCGGGGCGTTGGCCAGCATCTCGTCGCGCGGCAGACTGGGGCGAGCTTCGTCGTCGCGGAAGACGTTGGCTACGTCCAGGGCGTGCGCCATCGGCTCGACCTGCTCGGTGTCAACTTCGGCAAGCAGGTCCATGTAGCCGAGGATGTGGCCGAGCTGGTCGGTCATCCGATCGAGCTCCTCGTCCGAAAGACGGAGCCGGCCGAGCAGAGAGATCTTTTTGACGTCGTCGCGGGAGATCGCCATGGGAATCGGGTGTCACCGTGTCGGCGACTACTTTTTTTCCTTCTTCTCGGCCGACTTGGGTAGGCGGAAGGGCTCGTTGTGGACCCGCTTGGTGACGGCGCCGCTACGGATGCATTGGGCGCAGACCCGCAACGACTTGTGCGTGCCGTTGGCTGTGGTCACACGGATCTTTTGTAGGTTGGGCCGGAACTGCCGACGGGAGATTCCCGTGATCTTGGTTCCAACGCCGCCGAGATATTTAGCCTTACCACGATGGGAGACCGAATTACCCACCGCCGACTTCTTTCCGCAAACTTCACAAGCTCGTGCCATGACCGCGTCCCTTTAGCGCAAATCCCGCTGTGTATGGAGAAACATCCAAGTATACCCGCTACGCCGGGCGACACAAGGGGGCTACGGCCGGTCTTTACCCCCACGCAGAGTGGCACCGACCCACCACGCGCCGTCGCACCCGATTGCCCACACCCGACGCTGGAAAGGATACAATAGAGTATCCGCTGCCGGATAGCCCGCTGCCGCCTCTGTTTGCAGGAGTTTGACCGTGCCGATTCGCTCGTTCGCTTGTTTTCTGGCCTTGTGGCTCGTTTTTCCGTCGGGTCGTGCCACCGCCGCGTCGGCTGAAAAGCCGAAACTCGCGCCGGAGATCTCGGTCCGCCAGTTGCGCGGCGGGCGGACGACGTTGCGGATCAAGTATCCCTGGAAGGCCTACACCCAACCGTCCATCGAGGTCCGGCTGGTGACCTCCCGCAAAGCCGACGCCGGCGACGTGCGGCCCTTGTTGTTCGTTGGCAATTTCATGAAGGGCGAGCTGAAGGTGAAAATCTATCGCGCGACGGACGACGCGGCTACCGGCACGGTCATCTTGCCGATCACGGAGAAAGAACTCGACATGGATATCCTCGGCGGCAGGAATGCGCTGGGCAAGCCGGCCATCTGTATCGCCCGGCAGGTCCCCGAAGACGATCCGGCCCGCGGGGCAGGGGCAGTCTTCCCCCAACTATCGTCTTGGGCGTTGGACGATCACACCCTCTATCTGAACCTGCCCGGCAAGGCAACGGCACCGGTGCTAGGCGCCGCAAAGACCTACTTCGCCCCCGCCGGCAAGCTCCACGTCTGGTTCCTCCGCGGCAACGAAGTCGTGTGGCGGGAGGAGATCGAGTGGAAAGGAATGGGAGCGGGAAAATAACGAAGCACGAATGACGAAGTAAGACGGCTTTTCGTCATTCGTCATTCGTGCTTCGTCATTCCCCC
>JABMRB010000839.1 GCA_013202865.1 Candidatus Nealsoniibacteriota bacterium
CGTTTTCAGTTACCTCCAATTGAACTACGCTCGGTTATACAAACATCGCCCTTACCGCGCCAGCCCACTTTACCTAGAGTGCGCGCTGGCCCTGGGGGCTAAATACTGTCGTCGGCACCGAGCCATCGGCGAGCGGCGCCCCATGCCTTGCCGATCAACTTGCCGGTGACCAGATCCTCGGTAATCGTCTTCTTTTGGGTCGAGAAATTCAGCCACACGGCGTCGACGTACGGGCCACTGGTCTCGGCCAGCGAGGCGTAGATACCCTTCTCGCGAACGTCGTTGAGACTCGTGCGGTAATGGTCGGCTACGTGCCGGTCGAGGAGCGTGCCGGCCGCTTTGACCGTCGACAGTGCGCCGTGGCCAATCAGGCCGATCTTATTGAGGGAGTAGAGCGTCATCGCGCTGGAGACGGCAAACGGATTGACGCCTTGGCTAGTGGCCGTTTCGTGGATCTCGTCCCAGAGGCGTCTGACCTCGGCCTCGGGCAGGGCCGCCGTCGCGTCGATTCGCCCGGCCGCCTCGCGGGTCTGGTCAATCGTCCTCTTCAATCCCTCGACCGACAGCGGTGGAGTGTCGAAGGCCGAGGCCGTGGTCCGGGCCGTGTCGGCCACGGCGTCGAGCAGGTCGTCGACGCGATCGATGGTCGAGTTCTCGTCGATCACCCCCCGCTCCTTTAGCTCGGCGGCCAATTCGTGAAGATACGTTTGCGAGCCGTAGGCCACGTCGCTAACGATAGCCAACATCATCAACGGGGAAAGGTGGATCGTAGCCAGACCGGCCATTTCGATGAAGTTGCCGACGGCCTTTCGGGCGACGAAGTTCTCGACCTGCGGCGGCGCGTCGCTATCGTCCGGGCGGTCGACGCCGCCGACGTCCTCGGCCAGGAAGTCGAGCGTCTGTTGAATCAGGACGCTGTAGGTCTTCGAATTGCGAAACGCCTGGGGCACGAGCAATGAGGCCGATTCTCGCAGCGCCCCGCTGGCCACGCCGGCGGCAGATCGCACCGTCCGCTCGGGCAGCGATAGCCCCATCAGCAGGAAGTCGCGGACCGGGCCGAAACCGGGGTCGGCATCGCCGGGGTTCTTGTCGGGAGCATCGGGCATGAGGACCAACCTGGAGTCTGGCATTCTGCCTTGCCATATTGAACCCCTTTATGCGGTTATGCTACTCATATTGCTTGGCACAGTCAACGTCGTTGTATGACCCCCGTCCATGTTTGTCCTTTCCGTAATTACGAAGGATATCCTGGGCCCTTCTTGAGGCAAGGAAATGCACGAATTGCCCTGCCAACGGAGCACCCGGCGTCGCTCCCTCCGGTTGGCACATCGCATGGTACACGTTCACAAGCAGCCTGTCCCCTCTGAAAAGCAGTTTGAGGTTGGGAAGGTTACGTCTCCGCGTGAAAAGAACGTGGCTTGCGCGGCAGGGGTGGTGTAGACAGGCTACTTGGCCTTGATTCTTGGGCCTACTTGAATAATCAAAAAGAAGATGATGACAAGGGCTGTAAGGACTCCAATGGTCCACAGTGCCCATTCTTTCCGGGACATCGGGGGCATGGTGCCGGTCCGTCCCCACGAAACAGAGGACCAAATTCTCTCGTAGAAATAGTACATTATCATCCGTGTCGAGTGGTGGTAAGCCACGATCAGTGTGGCGACTAGGGCCGCCGACTTACGGGTCGGTGGAATTAGCAGGATAATGAAATAGGCTCCTACCCATGTCCACGCGATGCCAATGATCCGCCAAAGCACCGTTTTGACTATCGATCTTCGCCTCGACTCCCTTGTTGATTGGCTTGTCATGCCGCCTCTTTTCCCAACAATACGAATATCAATTCATTGCCCGGTCATCCGCTTTGCTCGTTCCGAACATCGGCTCGCCCGGCAACTGCCGTTCGTGCCGTCTTCAACAACACGGTGATGCCCTGCCGGTACCGCTCCAGGGTTTCAATCCAACGAAAGAGGCACTGCTCTCCCGCTTCCGTGAGTCCGTACGACTTCCTGGCAGGCCCACTGTCCGAAAGATCCCAGGAAGCAACGACGAGATCCTTGCTTTCCATCGCTTTGAGAGCGCGGTAGACACCCGAGACGTCCGGTTTGCGTCCCCCGAACAACGGCATGCCACCGATCCGTTCCGCAAGCTTGTAGCCGTGCAACGGCCCTTTTGCCAGCACGGCCAGGATCGCCGGTTGGA
>JABMRB010000840.1 GCA_013202865.1 Candidatus Nealsoniibacteriota bacterium
TCACACCACCCGACGTAAACGTCGGGCCTACTACCGCCTACGGCGGAAAGGGCCATAAATGGCCCTGGAGATCGCTCCCCAGAATCCGTGACTGCCAAGAGAACCTTCGCTGCGATCACCCAAGCATCCGACCACCGCCGGGGCGAGGCCTGAGACCGCTCGCCGACAAGTACCGGTGCCTCTGCTCTGTCCCGACCGAGAACAGAGCAGAGGCACCGGTACTTGCCGCATCGCTGAGCCCCCAGATTCCCGGAAGAACTCTACTCCCCCTCGGGCAACTCGCCCAACTTCTTCAACGTGGCGACCACCATCTGCACACGCGGGTCCTCCGCCGTGAAATGTTTCGCCCAGATCCGGTACGCCCGGCGGAACATCTCCCGAGCTTGGTCCTCGCGGCCCTCGGCCAACTCGATATGGCCCAGGTTGTTGTACCTTATCGCCAGATCGGGGTGATCTTCGGGGAAGTGCTTTTCGTCGATCTCAATCGCCCGCTCCATCTGCTGCCGTGCGCCCGGCAAGTCGCCCTGAGCCTGGAGGATTGTCGCGAGATTGGAGTAGCTTGTCGCCAGCGTGGGGTGGTCTTCGGGGAAGTGCTTTTCGTCGATCGCGATCGCCCGCTCCATCTGCTGCCGTGCGCCCGGCAAGTCATCCTGATCCTGGAGGATCGTCGCGAGATTGCAGTAACATGTCGCCAGGTTGGGGTGGTCTTCGGGGAGCAACTTCTGCCAGATCTCAATCGACCGCTCCATCTGCTGCCATGCGCCCGGCAAGTCGCCCTGATTCTTGAGGATCGTCGCGAGATTTGAGTAGCCTATCGCCAGCTTGGGGTGGTCCTCAAGGAGATGCTCTTGCATGATCTCAATTGCCCGCTCCATCTGTTGCCGTGCGCCCGGCAAATCGCCCTGAGCCTTGAGGATCATCGCGAGGTTGGAAAGGGCTGTCGCCTTCCCCTCCGGGGCAAGAGAGGTATCGATGAATCTCTCCAGGGAATCTCGGACTTCCGTGGTCCGTGCCAAGTCGTGAAGCGGCGTGTGGATCCAGTTGGCCAGGCTGGCGGCTTCGTCGATGCGTTGAAACTGAAGCAATGTGTCACTCAGACGCAGCAGCGGTGTCAACTCGTCGCGTAAATGCGGTTGCACAATGGCCTGGTGTGACGCCTCGCCACGGTGTTCGGCCAACGCGCAGAGCCGGTCTACGAGCATCTTGCGGTGGTCCCCGTCGTCGGCGAGCAGTTCGCCGAGGCGGCGGCGTAATACGCGGTGCATTGATAGTCGGGTGTCGTCGCCGCGGTAAGGAGGCAACAGACCGTGACCCTTCAACCGGTTGATTACCGGTTGGGACAGATCGTCGCCGTAGCCCGGCAGTTCGGGCAACTCGATCCGTTCGTCGCCGGTCAACAGCCACGCCAGCCAGAGTGGCAGCACGTAGTCCTCGGGCAGCAGCGCGGCGTACTCCAGTGCCCGGCGGTGCGCCGGCGGCACGGACTCCAGCAGGTCGTCGAACACGGCGTCGACGCGGCGGTCGTAATCGGGCAACCCGCCGACGTCGTCTTCGATGGCCCGGACGGCACCCAGGCCCTTGGCCTCCAGGCCGTCGACGAAGCGGTCCCAGTCGAGATCGGGGTGTTCGGCCATGTAGGCCCCCACGACCGTCAGCCCGACCGCCAGCCCGTCGAACCACTCGACCACCCGGCCGACCGTCTCCCGGTTCGGTTCCGCGACCGGGCGATACTTCGCCAGCAACTCGATGCCCTCGTCCTGCGGCAGCCGTTCGAGCCGGTAGCGCGGAAGCGGCAGGCGTTCGTCCCGCGTGGTGATCAGTCGCCGGCAGTTCGGACCGCCGGGCAACCACTTGCGCCACTGGGCGTCGTTCCATTGCCTCGCATCGCGGACGTTGTCCAGGATCAGCAGGGCCGGCCCGTCGGATTCGAGCTGGGCCTTCACCCAGGCGGCGGTCTGCTCGGGCGTGTCGGCCTCGTCGATCCCCAGCGGTCCGGCCAGTGCGGCCACGGCGGGCAACAGCAGATCGACGTCGCAGGAGATGAAGAAGAGCCCGGCCGGATAGTCGTCGAGGTGTTGCCAGGCGTATTCAATGGCCAGTGCCGTCTTGCCGATGCCGCCGTGGGCGTGGACGGCAACTTCCTGCGTGATCCCCACGTCGCCCTCCCGCTGCAACAATCGGTGGACGTCCTCGATCGGCCGCTTCCGCCCGACGAATTTCTTGTTCTTTGGGGGCAGCTCGCGGGGCGGTGTGAGTGTTGGCCGCGGCTGCGCGGGCGGCGCGCCCATATTGAAGTCTCTGCCGACGTTGAGGTTCTCGGGGACAAGCACCTTCTCGGCGGCAATATCCCCGACCAGCGGACGCGGGGGCTGCGGTTTTTTGCGTGGCGTGTTGCCCATGACTGACCGGCGGTGTCTACATGTTGAAATCGCCCGAGACGTTGATCTGGCCGGCGATGACGACTTTGCCGTTTTCGACCTTGATCGAGCCGACGATCTGTTGGGCCGACTCACCTTGGGGCGACTGTTGCAGCAGTTCGGCCACCTGCATTTGCAACTCGGGACTGGCGGCCAGCAGATTGGCGACCTGGGGCGCCAGTTCGGCCAGTTCGGGCTCCTTGCTGAAGCCCAGCAGGGATTTGATTCGCGTCCAGGTGTCGCTGCCCGCGGCCGACGCGATCCCTTTGGAAACTTCGCAGGCCAGCACGGTGACGCCGGCCGTAAGCGTGGCAATTACGGGGTCCATTGGGTTGCCCTTTCGGTTCGCTCTTGTTGGGGAAAGATGCGCGGGACATTGTAGCAGGTTGCGGCGCCGGTGACCATGCGTGCTAAGCCGCAAGCGGCCCTGTGCGGCCACGTCAGATCGGGTAGAATCGGGAGTGTACTGGCGCGGCAATCATGCTGAAAAGGCGAGCACCCCATGACGTCAACCTCCGACCTGGATCTGGCCGAATTCTCCAAGGCGATTCTCCGTAGCGAGAAGGTCCGCACGCTGACCATGATGATTGTGATCGGCATGTTCGTCGTGCTGGGTCTGTTCCGCACGCTGGTGCCGTTGGAAGGCGGGCGGTCGATCGGGGTGTTTATCCTCGCCGACTCGGCGGTCTACCTCTTGTTCGAGATCTTCATGCTGCGGCAGGTGGTTCGGGCGGTCGAGGCCGGGCGGCCGGTTCCGCATCTGCTTGCCAGGGCCCAGTTGGTGCTGGAATGCCTCTTTCCGCTGGGCCTCCTCTACGCCCTGATGCTGCTGGCGCCGGAGTTCAAGTACACCTTGCTGGTCTCGCCCGGCCACGCGCTGATGATGGTGCTGATCGGCGTGTCGGTCCTGCGAGTGGACCGGACGGCGACGCTGTTGACCGGGGCGGTCTGTTTCGTGGGTTATACGGCGCTGGCGGCCTGGGTGCTGGCCGGTGACGCCGCGGGGGTGCCCAATCCGCATCCTGCGGCGATGTACTTCAACCTGGAGCTGATGCTTGCGCTGGCGACGTTGGCGTCGGTCTTTGTTGCCGGGCAGGTGCGCGGTTACGTGGCGGCTGCGGTCCGCGAGATGCAGACCCGTCGCGAACACGACCGGCTGAAGCGCGACCTGGAGATCGCCGGCGATATCCAGCAGGGGCTGCTGCCGACGACGATGCCGCAGTTGAATCGCTACGAATTTGCGGCCGTTTGCCGACCGGCCGACCAGGCCGGCGGCGACTACTTCGACTGGCAGGAGATCGGCCCGGAGCGGGTCGTCTTCTCGGTCGGCGACGTCACCGGCCACGGCGTCGGGCCGGCGCTGGTTACGGCCGCCTGCCGGGCTTACGTCAGGGCGACCATCGGTCTGCAAATCTCGCCGGTGGCTCTGCTCGAACGGGTCAACGAGCTTCTCCACCGCGATATCCCCGAGGGCAAGTTCGTGACGTTGGTGCTGATCGACCTGGATGCAGAGAACCACCGGTTCCGGATGCTTTCGGCAGGCCACGGGCCGACGCTGGTGGTGCGAGGCCGCGATGGCGACGTCCGCTCGCTCGGCTCTCAGGGAATGCCGTTGGGCCTGACCGATATCCAGGCCATGGACGAACCGATCGAGGCGCAGCTTGAGCCGGGCGACCTGGTCGTCGCCGTCTCGGACGGGTTCTTCGAGTGGACCGACGCGGCGGACGAGCCGTTCGGCCTCGATCGTCTTCAGGAGGTCATCCGCACAAACCGCCACCGCCCGGCCGAAGAGATCCTCACCGCCATGGAGCGGGCGGTCGGCGATTTCGTCGGCGACCTGCCTCAGCAAGACGACGTGACCGGGCTCGTCATTCGGCGGATGCCCGATTAGAGGGGTTTTGCAGCAGGTTGCGGTGCGGGTGACGATGCCTGCGAAGCCGCAAGCGGCTGGAGTTACAGATCGTCCAACCCGGTGAACTCCGTCAGCAGCGAACGTAGCTTCCGCTTCAATACCGAATAGCTGAAGAACTTCTTCCCCAACTCGTAGTTGTGGTCGACCATTTCACGGCGATACGTTTCGTCGCCGATGACTTTGTTGACGTGCTCGGTAACGCTACGGGTGAGGAACCCGTTCATGGTGATCACCTTGAAGCCCTTGGGCTCGATGTCGGCGATGAAGATTGCGTAGCGGTTGACCAGCACCGGCTTGCGATAATAGAAGGCTTCCAGCAGGGCGTTGCCGAATCCCTCGTAGAGGCTCGGATACGTGATCAGGTCGGCCTGAGCGTAGATCTCCTCCAGCGACGTGCCCGGCTCCTTGGTCACGGCGAACGGGTTGACCAGCGGCGTTTGCGTGTGGACGAATCGCAGGTCGACGCCCGAATGGTCGGCCAGTTCGATCAGCGCGTCTCGGTATTCCATCCCCTCGTCGCCCGACTCGTGCGAAACGACCAGCTTGCACTTGGGGTTCTTCAACTGCGAGACCAGGGCGATCGA
>JABMRB010000841.1 GCA_013202865.1 Candidatus Nealsoniibacteriota bacterium
GTATTCTCGTCACCGGCGGTGCTGGCTTCCTCGGCTCTCACATCTGCGACCGCATGGTCAGTGCGGGTCACGATGTCATCTGCCTCGACAACTTCTTCACCAGCCAGAAATCGAACGTCGTGCATCTGCTTGACCGGGCTAACTTCGAGTTGATTCGTCACGACGTGACGCTGCCGATCTTCCTGGAGGTCGACGAGGTATACAATCTGGCGTGTCCGGCCGCCCCGGGCCACTACCAATACAACCCCATCAAGACGATGAAGACGTCGGTTACCGGGGCGATCAACGTGCTGGGGATGGCCAAGCGATGCCGGGCCAAGGTGTTGCAGGCGTCGACCAGCGAAGTCTACGGCGATCCCGAGGTCCACCCTCAACCGGAAAGCTATCGCGGCGCGGTCAATCCGATCGGTCCCAGGGCATGCTACGACGAAGGAAAACGGGCGGCCGAGACCCTTTTTATGGACTACCATCGCAGCAACGGCGTCAACGTCCGGATTGCCCGAATCTTCAATACCTACGGCCCGAGGATGCACCCGTTCGACGGACGCGTCATCTCGAACTTTATTCGGCAGGCGCTCGCGGGCGAAGACCTGACGATCTTCGGCGACGGCTCGCAGACCCGTTCGTTCTGCTACCGCGACGACCTGATCGAGGGCCTGATTCGCCTGATGAATGCGCCAGGTGATCTGGTCGGGCCGATCAACCTCGGCAACCCGGGGGAATTCACGATTCTGGAATTGGCCCAGATCGTGCAGGAGCTGACCGATTCGGATTGCCGGGTCGTCCGCGAGCCGCTACCCACCGACGATCCCACCCAGCGTCAGCCGGACATCACGTTGGCCAGACAGCAACTGGACTGGCAGCCGACCGTGGCGTTGCGAGAAGGGCTGACGAAGACGATCGAGTGGTTCCGCACAATCGACCTGGACCACTACCGCCCGCCCACGCCGAATTATTAGAACCACACCCGCACGCCGGCAATCAGGTTGTTGATCTGCATGCTGTCGACGTCGAGGTACTCGTAGCCGATGTAGGGCTCGAGGCCGTAGACAATCACTCCGCTGGTGATCCGGAATCGGAACAGTTCGGCGCTGCCGACCGTACCCCAGTCGATCGTCGACGAGATGATCCAAGGCTGGGCCGGGTAGTAGTCCATCCCCAGCGTGAAATTGAACCCGAAGTCGGTGTCGATCGGGTCGTTGAGCCAGTTGAATCCGAAACCGAATCGCCATTGCGTCTGCGCGCTTTCACTGTAGCGGTAGATCACATTGCAGTCGCCCAGCCAGAGTTGATCGGTAGCCGTGCCCGGAAGATTCTCTTGCAGCAGATCCATGCCCGTGTCGAGCCCCAGCCCGGCCGTCGTGCTCACGAGCAGGTGTCCGCTGAGTCGGGTCAGGTCGTCGAACGTATCGGCGTATTCCGCTCGGAATCGGCCGGCCCATCGTCGCCCCCGTGACGGGGCAAAGCCCCGCCCCAACGGGTCGGACCGAGAAACGACCGTCGGATCTTCGATTACGGTCGAGGTCCACCCAAGGAGCGGATCCCAACTGCTGGTCGTCATGTAGCCCGGCACGCTGTCGTAGGGAAATCGCGGAAAGTAGAATTCGACCGGCGGGTCGTCGTTGGGCGCCTCGTAGACGGTGGACGTATCGGACGAGTAATCGGAAGTGGAACTTGACGAGAGCATTCCCTCAATGATGCCGCCAAGCAGACTGCCGAGAAACGTGTCATCGTCGTCGTCGTCGCAATGGTGGTGGTGATGGTCGTCGTCGTGGCTCGAACTGCGAGACGAACCGCCCGAGGGGCTGCGAACTTCGTCGCGAACGTCGTCCAGCACGCCGCCGACGGCCGTCGAGCAACCCAACAGGACAACCAGCAGAGCAACGCTTGCCGAGAGCACAAGTGCGCGGTGCGATTTGCCCGCGGCAATCCAACACACGCGGGAGGTTTTGCCGGGCATGGCGAGGTGCCTCCAATCGGGAGAATCCAGAAGAGTTCTTCCAGCACGAGTTTCCTGACATGACGAGGGCCCAACGGTATCCCCTTCGCCGGAGCAGGTCAATCTCAACTAGAGCGACGCATACTGCCTAAACCCCCAGAAAGCGGGCGTTCAGGTAACTTGGGAAACATTTGCCGCGGAGCAGCGGCCGGCCTCCCGCTGGGTTCCAGTTGTCCGGTGCCACGTGGGCGGGTATAAAATGGGTCTGGTTCAAATAGGGTAACGGCCAAAATTGGAACCAAGCCACAATACATAGGTCAAGGGAGGGATGCGATGGCGATCGAGATCACGAGCACGGCCTTTGCTCAAGGCCAGCCGATTCCCAAGAAATATAGTGGCGAGGGTGTCGATGTCTCGCCGCCGCTTGCCTGGTCCGGACTGCCGGAGGGGACGCAGGAGTTGGCACTGATCTGTGACGACCCGGACGCCCCCACGGCCGAGCCTTGGGTGCATTGGGTAATCTACAAAATTCCAGCGACGATCGCCGGCCTGCCGGAAGGGGTCGATAAGAAACCCCGCCTCAAACAGCCACCGGGCGCACTGCAAGGTAAGAATTCCTGGCCCAGCGGCCAGACCGTCGCCTACCGCGGCCCGATGCCCCCGCCCGGGCTCGGCCGGCATCGCTACTACTTCAGGCTCTACGCCCTGGAAGCCAAGATGGTCGTCCAGCCAGGCATGACCAAGAAAGCCCTGTTGGACGAGATGAAAGAGCACGTCCTGGGCGAAGGTTGTCTGATGGGGACGTATGAGAGGTGAGGGATGCCCGATCGCAGAAAACACCGCGGACCGCATCCCGAGGACGTTCGGCTGTTCGCCATGGAGATCTGGCCCATCTTGCACCAGGCCGTGGACGATCTGGTCTGGCTGCTCTCGCGGGGTTACGCACAGAAGTCGTCGCTGAAACTGGTTGGCGACCGCTATGATCTGGTCCAACGGCAGCGGACCGCTGTGGGGCGCATCGCGTGCAGCAACGCCGACGCCGACCGCCGCCGCGAGCATCAGGTGACCGCCGAGCAGTTAGCCGGTCGGCCGCTCTCGATCGACGGCTACAACGCGTTGACCACGATCGAGGCCGCCCTGGCCGGCGGTGTGATTCTCCCGGGTCGCGACGGCACCTACCGCGACATGGCCAGTATGCACGGCAGCTATCGCAAAGTGGCCGAGACGCGACCCGCGCTGGAGTTGCTCGGTCGCACGCTCGCCAAGTTGCAAACGGCCGAGTGCTTGTGGTATCTCGACAGCCCGGTCTCGAACAGCGGGCGGTTGAAGAAGATCATCGAAGAGACGGCCGCGGCGGCCGGATGGGCGTGGCGGGTCGAGTTGGTGCAGGACCCCGACGCGATCCTGAGCGAAACCGATCGAATCGTCGCCACCGCCGACAGCGTCATTCTCGATCGTTGCCGCCGGTGGTTCAATCTCGCCCGCGAAACGGTCGAACGCCACGTGCCCAACGCGTGCGTGGTCAACGCGAATTGACATGGGCGTTTGTCCGACGGTATGATAGAACGCATATCCTACCTGATGCGCCGCCTGCGATGCAGGTTCCCACCCATAGCCATCTAGGAGAGAGACATGCAGTGTAAGCGTTGGGGCGCCATGACGGCGCCGTTGCTCGTTGCAGTTCTTTGCGGATCGGTTCTCGCCGCCCCCCGGACAGTTGAAGTGAAGGTGACGGTCAACAGCCAGTCGCCCGGAACCGAAGCCGTCAGGGCGCTCGACGGCAGCCGGGACACCTTCTGGCGAACCGACTGGAGTTGGAAGCACACGCGTCACGCGCACGAAATCTTGCTCGATCTGGGCGAGAGTTTCGAGATCGAGGGCTTCGTCTACACACCCATCCGCGGCGGCGGCAACGGCAATATCAAAGACTACGAGTTCTACGTCAGCGACGACGAGCGGAACATGGGCCAGCCGCTGTTGAAAGGTGCGTTCGACGAAAACGATTCCGATAAGCGGATCGTGCTCGAAGAGAAGACATCGGGCCGCTACGTGAAATTGCGTGCCCTCTCGGCCGTCAACCGCCAGCCGTGGACGTCGATCGCCGAGTTGCAGATCCTCTCCGAAGGCATGCAGTTTCGTGCTGCGAAGCCGAGTGCCGAAGAGACGGCCCAACTCGACGAACAGGCCCGGCGCGGGCACCGTCCACCGGGCAACTCGATCGACGACGTACTCGACCTCACGCTGAGGACCCTGGCGATGATCGAGCGGGCCCGGCCGCAGCCGAAACTGGCGGCGGAGCTGCGCGCGCTCGAGAAACGCTTTGGCCAAGGCGACAACTCGGGCGCATTGACCGAAGAACTACGCAAACTGCGGCGGCGGATCGTGTTGACGCATCCGGCGCTGAACTTCGACAAACTGCTAATCAACAAGCGGCCCCCGCCCGGCTACAGCCACATGTGCGATCAGTACCTCGGCCGGCACAGTCGCCCCGGGCCCGGGCTGACCGTGCTGCAATCGTGGAAAGATAACCCTCGGGTGAGGGTCCTGCTCAGCGGCAAGCTGCCCGAAGGCTCCATGCTGCACCCCGATCTGTCGTTCGACGGGCGCCGCATTCTCTTCTCCTTCTGCGACCACACGATCCAAGACACGAAAGCAAGGCGATTCCTGGTCTACGAGACCGACGTCGACGGAAACTGGGTGCGGCAGCTCACCGGCACACCGGACGATCCGATGACCGGCTGGGAAGGCCGCTCTACGGTGCTCGTCGAAGACTTCGACCCCTGCTATCTGCCCGACGGCGGGTTCGCGATGATCAGCACCCGCAGCCAGACCTTCGGCCGCTGCCACGGCAGCCGCTACGTGCCCACCTATATGTTGTTCCGCGCCGACGGCGACGGGTCGAACATCCACCAGCTCTCCTTCGGCGAAGCGAACGAGTGGGACCCGAGCGTGATGCACAACGGGCGGCTCGTCTATACGCGGTGGGATTACATCAACCGTCACGACACCCGCTTTCAGAGTCTTTGGGCGATGGCCCCGGACGGCACGAGCACGACCCACTTCTACGGCAACTACTCGGAGTCGCCCTGCATGACGGCCGAGGCCCGGGCGGTACCCGGGTCGCATCAGGTCCTCTGCACGGCCACGGCCCACCACGGCTACACCAACGGGACGGCCATTCTGATCGATCCTCACAAAGGCCAGGACGGCGAAGTGCCCGTTTCGCGCGTGACGCCCGAGATCCGTTACCCGGAGGCATCCGACCGGGTCGGCGGCGGCGGCAGCGGCACGTTCGCTACGCCATGGCCGCTCTGTGAAGACCTCTACCTGATCGCCTACACGGGCGACAACGCGACCGGCCAAGGCGGCGTGCAGGCGGCCAACGCTTATGCGATCTACCTGGTCGACGTGCAGGGTGGCCGGGAACTGATCTATCGCGACCCGAACATGTCCTGCTTCGCGCCGATCCCCGTCCGCTCCCGCCCGCGCCCACCCGTGCTCGCCTCGAACGTCGCCGACAAGGAGGATCAGGCCACGGGCGTCTTCTACGTGCAGCAGGTCCACCGCGGCATGCAGCCGACCGAGCCGGGTACGATCAAGCGACTGCGGATCAACCGGATCTACGGCCAGCCGAACAACGGCAAGCCGCAACTGAGCCTGTCCAACAACGAGATTATCAAGGGCATCGTCGGCACCGTGCCGGTGGATCGCAACGGATCGGTGGCCTTCCGCGCCCCGGCCGGCATGCCGCTGCAACTTCAGGCACTCGACGAAAACGGCATGGCCGTGATGACCATGCGGTCGGTCGTCTACCTGCAACCGGGCGAGGTGGCAAGCTGCGTCGGTTGCCACGAATCGCGGGGCTCCACGCCCGGCCCGGTCGCCATCCCGCGCAACATGCGCATCCACGACCCCACGCCCCCGGCCGGCCCACAATACGCCGGCGGGTTCAGCTTCATGCGCACGGTGCAGCCGGTGCTCGACCGCTACTGCATCGAATGTCACGGCCTGCGACGGACCGACGCCGGCGTCAACCTGCTGGGCACCGACGAGAACGGCTACAACACGGCCCACAATACGCTGACGAAACTCAAGGACTTCGTCAAAATCGCCTATCGCAACCAGGAGACCGGCTACAGCGAGCCGAAGGACTACTTTGCCCACGCCGGCCGGCTGGCGAAGTACCTGATGGAAGACCATCGCAACCGCGTCCGGCTCGACGCCGAAAGCCTTCAGCGGATCATCGATTGGCTCGACCTCAACGCCCAGTACTACGGCGACTATTCCCAGAATCGCGTCGAGCGGCGCCGGATCTCGGGCGACGGCGAAAAGGCGCTGCGAGAGTACATCGAGCAGCGGTTCGGCGCGGAGGTCGCCAAGCAGCCGATCGTCGCGCTGGTCAACATCGCCATGCCCGAGGAAAGCCGTATCCTCAAGGCACCGGTGGCGACCCGCGCCGGCGGCTGGGAACAGCTTGGCCAAGGCCGGTTCAACAGCACGGGCGATCCGGAGTACCGCACACTTCAGGAACTGGTCGACGCATGCGTCAGCCAGAACGACTCCTTCGACATCGCCGGCACCTGCGGCCGGGACCGGTGCGGATGCGGCACCTGCTGGACGCGCCATCTCCGCGAGGCCCGGCTTTATCCGGTCGTGGATCTGGGCCTTGAGCCGTTCCCCCGCAATCCACCCGGCCAAAACGAAACCGTCGACATCGCCAAGGACGGCTGGCGGCTGGTCCGCGCCACCAGCGAAGAGACCACCGCGACCGACGGCCGGGCGATCCATGCCTTCGACGACGACCGGGCCACCTGCTGGCACACGCAATGCACACCCGGCCCGTCGGCACCGCCGCACGAGATCGTAATCGACCTGGGTAAGAGCCACGACGTGGTCGGGTTCCGCCTCCTGCCCCGCGGCGGCGTGGGCGACGTGAAGGACTGCCGATTCTACGTCAGCGACGACCCCGAGAAGTTCGGCAGCCCGGCGGCCGAAGGAACCTTCACCGACCGCCGCGCCGAGCAGGCCATATTGTTTGAAGCGAGGCGCGGGCGTTACGTGCTCGTGCAAGCACTTTCCGAGTTCGACGGCAGCCCGTATACTTCCATCCGCGAGCTTTCGGTGTTGGAAGCCCGCGAAATGTAGGGTGCGTGCAACGCACCAATACCGGATCTTGCGGTATCAATACCGAACCTTGTGGTACGTTGCACGCACGCTGCGAAAAGTGGTGCGTTGCACGCACCCTACCAAAGAGGACCAACCATGAAACAGCTTTCAATCATCACCGCGCTAACCGTATTGACCCTCGCCATGTCCGCCCGAGCCGAACAACCGGGCAAGTCTCCCCTGAAGGTCTTCATCCTGGCCGGACAATCGAACATGGAGGGACAGGGTGTGGTCGATATGGACCACGAGCAATACTACAACGGCGGTAAAGGCAATCTCGAACACGTGATGCGCCACTCGGACAAGGCCGCCCTCTATAAACACCTCAAAGACGCCGACGGCAAATGGGTCGTCCGCGACGACGTTTGGGTCTGGTACAAGACGCCCAACGCCGGGCTGAAGAAGGGCCGGCTGACGATCGGCTACACGAGCTACGGCGGCAGTCACCATATCGGCCCGGAGCTGCAAATCGGCCACGTCTTGGGCGATCATTTCGACAACCAGGTGCTGCTAATCAAGACGGCATGGGGCGGCAAGAGCCTCTACGAGGATTTCCGCCCGCCCAGTTCCGGCGGACAGGTCGGGCCGTATTACACCAAGATGCTAGAAGAGGTCCGCGAGGCCTTGGGCGATCTGAAGAAGCACTTTCCCGACTACGACGGCCGCGGCTACGAACTGGCCGGTTTCGTATGGTTCCAGGGCTGGAACGACATGTGTACCGAGCCGGCCGTGCCCGAGTATGAAGAGAACCTCGTGAACCTCATCAAGGATCTCCGCAAAGAGTGGAAAGCGCCGAAGCTGCCGGTCGTAATCGGCGAGTTAGGCAACGGCGGCCCGAAAGCGACCGGCAACATGGCCAAGATCCGCCAGGCCCAAGCGTCCGCCGCCGCCCGGCCGGAGTTCACCGGCAACGCGGTGTTCGTCGAAACAACCGCATTCGCCCGCCCCGCCGACCAGTCGCCCTGCACGGGCCACGGCCACCACTGGTTCGCCAACGCCGAAAGCTATTTTCTCATCGGCGACGCGTTGGGCAAGGGGATGAAGAAGCTGCTTGATCGCTAACTTCTACCGCGAAGCGGTTGTCCAACATAGCCCGGGGTCGCGCAGCGCACCCCGGGGGAAGTGGATCGAGCCTATCGAGAAACCCCGAAGGGCGTTTTACGGCACTTCGGCTTCCCGCCACGCTTTGTCGAGCAGGTCGGCGACTGCCAACTCGGTGGCCCACTTCCGCAGGTACGACCGGTCCAGTGTCGCCTCTTGGACTTTAAGCACACCGATCACGTCTCGCCATTGAGCGTCGGAAACCTCGTCGCCGAGCCGGAACCATTCCAACTTGCTCAGGATAACGTCCTCCGCAGAAGCGAAGAAGAACTGACTGCCGGGATTCTCAAGGTCGAGCGCCTTCGTTTGCTTGCGCTGCAATGCAACCCGGTCGTATTCGCGCGTCTTGGCGACAAAGACATCGACTTTGAATGATGTCTTCAAGTAGATGAGGTTGAAGCACGCTTCACGCGCGATCGCATCCAAGATCATGCCAGCGTCAATGTAGTACGATGACTGAAGCGCCGCCACCAAGGGCTTGACGTGTTCGGCCGCCAAGCCGGCAACCAAATCAACGTCCAGCGTCGCACGCGGTAGTCCGTGCGTCGAACTGGCAACCGATCCACCCAGGTAGTATTCTACTCGGAGGCGTTGGAACTCCGCCACGAGTGGTGCAACCGCCTCAGCGATCTCTGAAAGTGACATCCGTTACCCTCATGCACGCGAACTGGCGAGTCGCGTCAAGTGATCCGCCATCCGGGTCGCCAGTTCTTTCCCATAATACAACTCGACACATTTTAGGTCTAACTCCGCCTCTGTCAGATGCGGATTAGCCTCCGCGATAGCTCGTCGCGAGAGCGCTCTCGTTGTAGCCGTTAGCGACTCCGTTCGTGCAAACCGCCCCACCACCCCGCTCCGGCGGAGTAGCTCGATCTGGACCTTCGCGGCCTCGGGGCACGTATCTGAGAGCATCGGACCGGAACTCCTGGCGACGGGTGTCAGTCTCATCTATTATCCACCAACCGTGGGAATTGGCAACCCGGGGGAGCAACCGGTAGGGTGGGTCGAGCGCAGCGAGCAACGCGCGAGGAGTCGTGGCACAGGCGGCTCGCCTGTGGTATCCAGGGCAGGCGGGCCGCCTACACTACGTAAATTGCCTTCCTCACCTAACGGCTAATGACACCTTAATTCTTGGCTAACACCACATTAGTTTGGGTGGCATTAACTTGACTTAGGGCGATCGATCAGAAACGGTCAGCGACGTAAACCGTTCAGGGGAAACGAGTTCCGACCATGCTGCGACACGGGCCGTCGTAAGTGTGTTTCCGCGATTCCTGCAAAACGGCCGTTTGCGATGCTGTGCATAACTCGTTGTGCTGTCACGTGTTACGACGAAAGTGCGAGCAATTGTTGATTTTGGAGCAAGGACCCGATCAATGATTCTGTGCCGATTCTAATCGACGTAACTCCTTATTTCAAGGCGACTTAATGGTCGCTGCGGTCGGGCTGCGGCGGTAGTCGACAAATGTGAAGGGCGGGGTAAAATTAGATTCGGCGCGATTTCGCGTGCCCTATCTTGCCTAAAGCACGGGGCATAACGGCCGCTTGCGGCTTCGCAGTTTATCGCACGACATTGCGAAGCCGCAAGCGGCCTTGAGCAGCCCGTTGAGAGAATCGTGGCCACGGGCGGCTCGCCTGTGGTGTTTTGCAGGCGAGACGCCTACACCACGATAGCTTGCAGGCGAGACGCCTACACCACGATAGCTTGCAGGCGAGACGCCTACACCCCGATAGCTTGCAGGCGAGACGCCTACACCACTACCGCACCTTGCAGCGGAAGCGGACGATGCCGCCGTCGCCCGGGGCGATCGGGTTGGCGATCTCGCAGCGGATTACTAGCGAATCGCCGGTGTTGGGCTGCGTGAAGAATTGGGCGTCGAGACTGCAC
>JABMRB010000842.1 GCA_013202865.1 Candidatus Nealsoniibacteriota bacterium
CGCTGATCCTGCACAGCAGCTACGCCAACATCCGCCTGGAAAGCTTTTTGTTTACGAAGCAGGCCTTTGAGGATGTCAAGAGCGTCCTGAAACCCGACGGGACGTTTGTGATGTATAACTTCTTCCGTCGCGGCTGGGTGGTGGAGCGAGCCACGCGAATGATCGACGAGGTATTTGACGGCGCGCCGTTGGTCTTCTCGTTGCCCCATCGCGACCGGATCGATTCGCAGGATCTGGAGGGCGGCTTCACGGTCTTCGTGACCGGCGAAAACCGCCGGATCGCCGCGGCGCTCGAAGAGAAGGGAGATTTCTGGCTCAATCGCGTGCCGCCGAAGAACCTGGCCGTCAACGGCTTCGAGGTCGCCAAATCCGGCCCGCCGGACCCCAAAAAGTGGGACCGGTTCTCGCCTGCGGTGGTTGCCGCGTCGGCCGAGCCCCCGATCGCAACGACCGACGACTGGCCCTTCTTCTATCTCCGCGGCCCGATGATCCCCGGGCTGAACGTCCGCTCGATGCTCTTGTTGGGGCTGCTGGGGTTGGGGATGGTCTGGTGGTTCCTGCCTAAGGGCCGGGCGGCCGCTGGGGCGTCGGCCAACGGTAAGCTCTCGATGGCCGGGCGAATGTTCTTCCTCGGTGCTGCTTTCATGCTGTTGGAGACCAAGGCCGTGGTCCACATGGCACTGCTGTTCGGCAGCACGTGGCTGGTCAACTCGGCCGTCTTCTTCTCCGTGCTGGTGATGATCCTGCTGGCCAACCTTTACGTGATCAAGGCGCCCAAGCTGCAATTGAAGTGGCACTACACGGGCCTGTTCGTCTTGCTGGCGGCCAACGTGCTGATCCCGCTGGAGGTCTTCCTCGGCGGCGGCATATTGATCCGCTACGTGGCCCCGTGTGCGTTGGTGATGGCCCCGATCTTCTTTGCCGGCGTGATCTTCGCCCGATCGTTCCGCGACACAGCCAACCCCGACCGGGCCTTCGGATTCAACATCGCCGGCGCCGTCGTGGGCGGCTTCGCCGAGTCGTTCTCCATGCTGCTGGGCTTCCGCTACCTGCTGCTGTTGGCAATGGGTTTCTACGCCCTGTCGACCTACGTCCGCTCTGCCGGAGTAGCCCTACTGGACGATGTCGATCAGCTCGATCCGTTGGAGGCGGACGAGTCGCAGTGGCCGGAGGAATCGGAGCCGGAGTTGGTGGGGCAGACGGGTTGAGGCGTCTTGCAGGGTGCGTGAAACGCACCGACTGTAAGGTCGTCTGGTGCGGCGGGACGTTACAGGCAACCCCTGGGGACGGCGCGTTGCACGCACCCCGACTTTGCTATCGGTGGAACGGCCGGGACGAACCATACGCGAGTTCCTTACGTACTCTATTCAGGACGGCTCTCAAGACTGACCAGTGGACCATGCGGGCCGATAGCGCAAGGGGGCCGGCATTGACATGGAAGACCTTTTGTTGTACAAAGACGGGGTGCCATACTCTGCGACGTGTCACTTCCGAGCCGGGAACTGGAGTTTGAGATGTTCCGAATCGTCGCTTTCACGATGCTGGCAGGGGCCACGGTAGCCCTGATTCCCTGCTATGTAGGATGTGGCAGCCCAGACGGTGGGAGCGGGAGCGATGAGCGCCAAGCTGGCTCCCCGCCCTCGGCGGTTGGCTCCAATGGCAGTGAGTCTCCGTCCAACGATCTTCTCAACGAGCCGGATCTTGCAGCCGTTGCGCCGCAAGACGGCGCCACGGCGTCGGCGGCTCTTAACTCTGCGCTGGACAACAACTGGCCTGAGATCGTCGAGCTTGCCGCCCAGCCGGACGACGACGGTGAGCAGCGGGAAATTGGCTGGGATCCGCGCCACGTCGGACGCGACTGGCCTATAGTCCGTGATGAGCGCACCGCCAAAGTGCGACCGCCCGTACGTGATACCAGCGCGATCACGGTCGAAGTTTTGCACGACGGAACCTACCGCATTTGGGACCCACCGGATCGACCCCTTGCGGAATTCGGACCGCTAGAGTTCGACTCTTTTGACAGCATGGTCGAGGGTTTGTCCAAACGCGGCCGGTGGGAGATGCGAGGTGGGATCTTCGTGGAATTCGGAACGAAGGCGTTCATCAAGGGATTCTCCATGGCCCGCGTTCGTCAAGTCGCCGTTGCGAACCGCGTCAACCTGTATTACAATCAACTGATCAGTGGTGACGCGTGGTACGGCGTTACGTTAGTGTATTCCGCAAGCACCGACTCTGCGCAGCCCGACGAGCCCAACACCGTGAGAGATTCTCCCGAGTAACATTGGCATGGCGGCTCGCCGAACTCTGCGTGCGTGACACTGAAGGCATGGCGTCAATCGATCCACTGGAGTAGCCATGATCCCCAAGGTCATCGAAGCGAAGTACGTCAGGGATTTCGTGCTGCATCTGCGATTTGCGGACGGCACCGAAGGCGACGTGGATCTGGGCGACAAGTTGGGGGGAGGCGTGTTCGCTCCGCTGTGTGATCCCGCCTACTTCCGTCAGGCCACGGTCCATCCCGAACTGCACACCGTCGTCTGGCCGAACGGCGCGGATTTCGCCCCCGAGTTCCTCCACGAACGTGTGCAGGTCAAGGCGTGAGCGTCGTAGGGTGCGTGAAACGCACCGGTCCCAGTAGGTCAGGGCTTGCCCTGACATGCATGCGGCAGCGACCTTCAACGCTTGCTTGTCAGGGCAAGCCCTGACCTACTGCGAACCAATCCACTTCGACGTCGAATTGCTCGGCCTGCCATGCCACTTCGGCGAGGATGGGGACATTGCAGCGGGCGGTTAGCTCCGAACGGTTGGTTGCGAGACTGGCGTCACCGGCCGGTGGGACGGGGTGGTTGAGCACGATGCCGGCGACCGGTAGGCCGGTGCCGAAAGAAGCCGCAGCGATCAGGGTTTGTAGGGTCTGGTTGATCGTGCCCAGCGCGTTGCGGGTGACGATCAGCAACGGATAGCCGAACTCGGCGGCCAGATCGGCGACGTAGTCCTGCTCGCCGATGGGCGACATCAGTCCGCCGGCTCCTTCTACCAGAACGATTTCCGAGTCGGCCCGCCAGATGTCGATCCCGCGACGGAGCAACGCGGCGTCGAGCCGTCGGCCCTCGGCCCTGGCGGCGAGATGGGGTGCCACGGGGGCCTCGAAACGTTGCGGGCAGACAAGTTCGAGCGTGCCGGGGCGGCCGGCCGCCTCCCAGAGCGCCACCGCGTCGGCGGCGATCAGTTCTTTGTCTTCACGCCGGCACCCGCTGGCCGCCGGTTTGTAGACGCCGGTCCGATACCCGGCAGCAACCAGCGATCGGGCGATCATCGCCGTCACGCGGGTCTTACCCACCTCGGTATCGGTGCCCGTGATAAACAGGCCGGGAGTTGATTTGCTCATGGTTCGTAGTGACCCGATTCATCGGGGTTCGTAGTGACCCGATTCATCGGGTTTTCGAGGGCCGTAGGGTGGGTCGAGGCACGAGACCCA
>JABMRB010000843.1 GCA_013202865.1 Candidatus Nealsoniibacteriota bacterium
AAATTACACTGATCCATGACGATGGTCTCCTTTCCGTGGCTGGAAGCAATTCCAGCCAGTTAAAGTTTTTCCATCCGGCGATTTTCGCCGAACGGGAGACCATCGTCAACTTTTAACAACTAATGGGACGCTTCCTGTTCGAAACGGACAAGTTCGACTACAAGCAATCGCTTCCACGCGGCAGCGACAATAGCGGGAGAGAACGACTGCGGCGTACGTGTTGTGCTTTCGCAAATAGCGATGGCGGTTTCCTTGTGTTTGGTATTTCTGACGACACCAAGAAATCGCCGAAGGATCGCCTCGTGGGGATTGACAGCAGTTCTGATTTTCCTCAACAGTTTGGCAACTACCCTCGTACGTGCCACCCATCAATAGAGTGGGATTTTCTCAACCCGCCGTTGACCCTGGATTGCGGCAAAGTCTTGCACGTTGTCGAGATTCCGAAAAGTTGGAAGGCGCCACACGCAGCTGGTGACCGAGATGCTGGTTGGCGGTTTACGAAACGCACGAACCAAGGGGATGAAGGGATGGCCATAGAGGAGATTCGTTCGGCATTTCTTGGACAATACGAAAAGCGTTTGAAACTGCAATTGCTTCGCGCCGAGCTGTTGGGATTGAAGGAAGACGCCAGTAACGGTTACATCACCAACTCGGAGGAACTTCAGAGTAGCTACAGTCTTGTCACGTACGACACCACGGTGATTGAGTCGATCGTTGCAGACACATACTCAATCACGGCAGATGATGCACAACTCCTTAAAGCTCTTTCGGGAATTCGTCGAGTGGCAAGGATCGCGAACAATAAGATTCATTCATTCCTCGGCGTCGTTCATCTTCCCCTTACGAACCAGGGCGACATGTTGAAGAAACACAATGAGTACATGCGATCAAGATGTCAGCGACTTGTCGAACTCTGTGACGTGGCAATGGCCAGGTTGGACGACCTGCTCAATCGTTAGATTCTCGCGTTGCGATCCTGGATTGCTGTACCGAATGACGTTAGCCCGCCAAGAAAGGCCCTTGCGGGCCCGATGGCAAATGCCATCCACCTCCGGAATGCCGGAGGAGAAGGATGCCACTGCTATGCGACGCCTGTTCTTCGGTCGTCCCTAAGAGGAAGAAGGCGCTGCCTGACCATTCAACCGCCGCGCGGCCAACACGGCCGCGCCTAACGCCCCGGTAATCTGCGGATCGGGGGCGACCGCGACCGGCGATTCGAGCGCCGATTGCAACGCGGCGTCCATGCCGGGGACCAACGCTACGCCGCCGGTGAAGACGACGGGCTCGCGGAGGTGGCGGCCGGCCATGGCAGCCAGCCGAATGGCGATCGAGGCCTGCACGCCCGCGACGATGTCGGCCGGCGACGTGCCCGAGGCCAACAGACCGACGATCTCCGTCTCGGCAAAGACCACACACATGCTGCTGATGATCGCCGGCATGCGGCTCTCGTCGACCAGACGGCCCAGGTCGGCGAGTTCGACGCTCAGCCGCGTGGCCAGCACTTCGAGGAACCGGCCCGTGCCGGCGGCGCAGCGGTCGTTCATCGCGAAATCCTCGACCACGCCGCTCGGGCCGAGCCGCACCAGCTTGCTGTCTTGCCCGCCGATGTCGACGATCGTGCGGGTCTCCGGCAGTTGATGATGCACGCCGCAGGCCTGGCACGTGATTTCGGTGACCGCGTCGTCGGCCGCCTCGATCAGCTTCCGCCCGTAGCCGGTGGCAACGATCGATCGAACGTCGCCTCGGGCGATCCCGTTGCTGACAAGCAACCTGCCGAGGACCTGCGACGCCAGCGCATTCTGCTGGATACCCTGGTCGACGACCTCGAACGCAACCGGCTGCATTCGATCGGCGTCCAACAGCACGACCTTCAGCGTTCGCGAGCCGGCGTCAATTCCTGCACAGATGTTGGTCATGGCGTTTTCTGTCTGGCCAAAGGGGGGCTGGGGATTGGGGATTAGGGATTAGGAAGAAACAGCAGCCGAGGGCGGAAGCCCGCGGAGGCGTCCCTTCAGCCAAGGGGCTCGACTGCCGCTCCTCTTGTTGCTGCGCAACCCCGACGTTTTTCCGACCACGCGGAAGGAAATGGCCGCGCGTGTTTCGGAAAAAACATCGGGGCCACCCGTGATGAGTAACTCGTGACTACCCATGATGACTGCCGCTCCTCCTGTTGCTGCGCAACCCCGACGTTTTTCCG
>JABMRB010000844.1 GCA_013202865.1 Candidatus Nealsoniibacteriota bacterium
CGAGACGAAAGTTGCAATCCATGGCAAAGCGTCCACAGCTCATGAAGGGTCTGTTCTTCAGGTGCTGCGTGGCCGAATTGTTCAACTAGCAAATGGGACATTTTTTTCCGAACGGGCCATAGCACTGGATAACATTGAACCGCGTTGAGGACATTGAGTGTTCGTATGTGATCACGAAGCTTTGGAGAATAGTCTTCCCAGAAAGGATGATCTGCCGTTGAGAGCGCCGAATACACCATCGAGGTCCTGCACAATTCAGTAGAAAGGGCAGTAGCACTGGTCTTCGACTGCGTTTTGCCTCTTATGTCCCGAAATAACTTACCAGCTTGTACTCGGCCGTGTTCTGACACCCAATAATGCCGTAGGAACCTCACCCCGACTGCGTCGTCAAGATTTGCTGTCATCTCTGTCCAGTTCCGCTTCACGGCCTCGATTCTGTCTTTCGCTTTCCCGAACAGCAGATTCTTCAATAAATCCATAACGGATAGCTCGAGACCTCGCTCGTTCAAAGTCTCAAACAATGTAAAAGCATCTGCTTCGTCAGATACGGTCACGAGAATGATGGTCAGCTTCTTCGACAGAAACTCCTCGATGTCCGCCAGCAAATGTGGCTCGAATTTGCCCTGTACCGAGGTAGCGTCCTCAAGTTTTTCCCGGAAGAACAAGTAAGCTTCCAGCAATCGCCGATTGGTCAAACGTGTCGTTCGTTCCTTCTTTGCTGACTCAATGCTCCTGCGGGCAACCGAGTTCGCAATGTACTTCTGGAACACTTCATCATTTGTATCGTTCATCAGGAAATTCGGAACGATTGTCCGTGAACGCCGGTCCTTTCGACCAGAATACTCAAGCTGAACCTGGTCCGCCATTTCGTCATTATTCTCTCGGTAAACGTCACGAATTGCAGCAAGCAATAGCAGGCAAGTGGCCAGTCGTTGTTGCCCGTCGATGACTTCATAGTCTTGGTCTTCCTCAATCTGGCGGAACACAATAGCACCAAGAAAGTGCTCCATTCCGCTGGGCATGGCGGACAAGACGTCTTCCCAAAACTGAGATACCTGGTCGTCCGACCATGAGTAGTCACGCTGGTGCTGAGGCACGCGGTATTTCCGCTGCCGTGCCAAAAGCTCGCCAATCCGCTCATGTCCACTCTGAATGAAGGAAGCCATCGACAGCCCTCCGTTCGCTTGGTGAAAGTGTATTCCCGAGAACGCCTATGCTAGCACACGAAGAAACCCGTCGAAAGCCCCCGTCAGTGACGTGGAGAATCAGCGGGCATCTACTTCTAGCCAGTGGACCGGATGATTGCTCACCCGGGGGATGTTAGGCTCAGGCCGGGTTCAGGGACCTCCTGTTGCTTCCCAGGTGCCCCAGGCAGATCTTGACCATCGAGGGTGCCCGGGGCGGTTTTGCGGAGCAGGCCGTGTGTTTGGTGACGGCTTGGCCTACCTGTACACCGTCCCCGAACCCTCCACCCTCATCCTGTTGACCATGGGTGCGGTCGGTCTGCTGGCGTATGGCTGGCGACGGAGGAAGTGAACCGGCAAATCGGTTAGGTTTTGTCACCTAGCTGGATTCGCAGGAATTCAGTTATCGCCACATTCGAGTGAATTCGGGTTTATCGCACTAATGTGTACTGGATGGCATCCACGGGCAATACCGGTGCCTTGTCTGTGCGCTGAAGCCCTTGGCCTTCTTGGAGCTATGACGGTCTGGCCGTGCAGCCCGAAGGGCTAGAATTCAGTAGCCCGGGGTCGCGCAGCGCACCCCGGGAGCGGGATGCTCCACGCGACCGGCAAACCTCGAAGGGGTTTTACTCTCATGCGGGGTGCCGCCGGGGGGAACACGCACACGGTAAAACCCCTTTGGGGTTTCGTGCTATGGTCCATCCCCTTCCCCGGGGTGCGCTCCGCGACCCCGGGCTTTGTTGTGAAGACCCCTTCGGGGTTTGGCTGGGTGAAGGGTGTTTCGTCTACAGAAGACTTGTCAGGGCGAGCCCTGACCTACGGTGACTCGTTTCAACGCGACGTCGATCACCAGCAACACCACGGCGACGATCAGCAGGTAGTGCCACAAATACACGGTCCGGGGCACGGTCGTCTTCGACGCTGCAAACACGTCGGCCGGCTGCGGATCGTACCGGCCGCCGGTGGCCTTGGCGATCTCGCGCAACAGGCTCTCGTCGGTCGAGCGAACACGAAACTCGTCGGCGTAGCCGGGAGCCAGGCCGCGATGGGCCGTGTCGGGTGGCGATGTGTCGTGGTCGACCGTTACGGTGAAGTGGGCCGTCTCTTGTGGCGCGACGGCAAGCCCGGCGGCGTAACGGCCTGGGGCGATTTGGCGAAGCGGCGCCTTGCCGTTTTTCGTTGCCACCGTGGCCGTGGCCCCGTTGAGGAACCGGCCCTGCTCGTTCAAAGCATCGAGCACGATGTAAACGCGATCGCCGCTGCGCCGAACGTTAATCTCGAATCGCTCGCGATCCGTTTTCCGCATCGCATGGCGAACCACCTCGGCCCAGAACCGCCCGTGGCCGGGCCACTTCAGCCATCCCGGCGACCAGGCCGTGCCTACTTCGGACGTAAACGCCACGCTCGTGCCCCGGCCGTCGCGGCGCCAGGCCAACAGCGGATCGCCCGTGTCGGTTTGCAGCACGACCGAACTGAGCGGTTTCGGCTGTGTTTCGACGTAGCCGAGCAGCCGCGGCAGCCCGGTGAGATCCAGATCGGCGAACATCTCGGCCGGGTCGGCCGGTTGCGGCGAGACGACCTCTTCGACGATGCCCGCCTTGGGTGGATTGGCCGCTTCGGTGGCGAAGGCCTTGGGCACGTCGGCCGGGTCGTCGCAAGCGTAGTACCGCCCGCCGCCCAGCTCGGCAATCCGGCGGAGCAGTTCGCCGACCGCCTCCTCGCCCATCCCCACGGTCGAAACGGTGATCCCGGCCTCGGCAATCTCGCCAGTCAATCGGTCGAAATCGCCCGGCTGCGAGAGCCCGTCGCTGAGCACGATGACGTGTTTGAGCTCGGCGTAGGCCTCGTCGAGCGCGAGGTAAGCCCGATGCATGGCGGGGTAGATGTTCGTGCCGCCGCCCCGGGCATCGATCGTGTCGATCCGGCCGCGGACGAACTGCTTGCCCTCGTCGGTGCAAAAGCGAATCTCGCTGATCCAGCGGCTGCGATCCTTGAAGCCGATCACGCCGATCTGGTCGCGAGGCCCCAGTCGCTCGACGGCCAGACGCGCCGCCTGCTTGGCCAACTCGATGCTCTGGCCTTGCATTGAGTCCGACTCGTCGATCACCAGCACCATCGCCCGCGGCGGTCGGGGCCGGTCCTTGCCGACCTCGCAGAGCACCGGCAGCATCTCTTCGAGCTTCGTCTCGTGATAATCGCCGGACGTAAACGCCCGATCGCCGCCGCCGACCATCAACCCGCCGCCGTCGCTGAGGTACTGCCCGATGACGCCGGCCTGTTCGTCCGTCAGCGTCGCCGCCCGATCGCCCGTCTCGCCGACGGACGCTGCCGGGACGTTCGCCAGCACCAGTAGATCGTACGGCCGAAGTTTTGCCGGCTCCGTCGGCAGCTTGCCCGGCAGGCACGTGGTCACGTCGATGCCTTGGCCGCGAAGGATCTCCGTCAGCGGTCCGGCCGCGGCGGATACTCGCTCGACGAGCAACACGCGGATCGGCCGGGGCGCGCAAACTACGGCGGCGGCCCGGTTGTTTTCGGCGAGCGTGTCGGGGACGTCGCGGATCGTTGCCGTCAGCGTGGCCGTGGTTCGGTCGTTGATCGAGCGGCGGAAGAGAAACCGGTTCTCACCGGCGGCAAGTTCCACGGGCCGCTCGACAACCGACTGCGAATCGTCGCGCAGTTGCAGTATGCCGTCGGCGGCGTGGGTCGACCGGACGACCACTTCGACGTAGAACGGCTCGCCCTGGAGAACTTCGCCCGGCGTGTCGACCGCCGTGACGAGCACCTCCTGCGTTGCCATGCCCGGCAGCGGGACCGTCGAGATCGGCGCATTGGCGGCCCGGGCGGCGGTCAGGGCGTTGCCGGCGGTTTGGTTGCCGTCGCAAAGCAACACGATCCGCGGTACGTACTCGGCCGGGATGCTCGCTCGGGCCTCGGTGATCGCGGCGGCGAGGTTGGTTCCCGTTCGGGCCTCTCGGGGAAGGTCTTTCGGGTTCTCGGCGGTTGTGCCCGGCCGTGCGGCAAACGGCAAGACGGCCGTACGGTGCCCGCCGGCGTGTTTACGGGCCTCGTCGAGATAGGCCCGGGCCGTCTTCTCCGCCTCTTCCGTGATGCTGAGACTTTCGTCGACCGCGAACACGACGTACTGCTGCCGACTGTGCTCGGTTACCTTGGGGCCACAGACCGCCGCCACCGCCACGACGATCAGCAACGTTCGCACCACCAACGACGCGATCCGCTGCCACCGGGCCGCCCGGACCAGGCTCCGCCGCCAGTAGTAAATCAGTGGCAACAGCAACGGCAACACGATCAGCGCCGCCAGCCACCAGGGGCGGATCAGCTCGAATTGCCGGGGTGCGTCTTCCATGTCAGCTCATCCACCGCCGTTGATAGAGACACCACTCGCCGGCCGAGATCGCCACGGCCGCCAGCACGAGAATCAACCAGGGCGGCACGCCGGGGCCGGAGGATGACAGAGACACCACATCGGTGCCAGACTTCTCGGGCACACGCAAATCGCTTTCCGAATCGATCGCCCAGTTCACCGCCAGAGAACCGACGTCCGGCGGCGCGTCGTCTTGAGGGATCGTCGCCGACGGGAGTTTCAGGGTTTTCTCGTTGTCGTCGGGCCGGGCGTCGCGGTTGTCGATTCGTCCCGTCAACCGGGCGGCACCGGGGACGGCAACTTCGTCGAAGATGTGTGTCGATGAAGCTTCCGCACGCGCCTCGATCGTCGCCTTGCCGACCGGTTTGCCGTCGAGCTTCAGTTGCAGATCGCACCGGACGGTCTTGCCCGAGAAGTTCGTCACCTCGGCCAACATCTGGCAGGTCTGCGGATCGTCCGGGTTGCGGCGGGCGGCCAACCGCGTCAGGGCCACGTTGTCGGACGAGGAACCGACGCGGATCAACTCGACGTCGTCCGCAGCGACCAACTTCGCCGCGTTCGGAAAACGACCGTCGCCCAACACGAGAATCTCTCCATCGGACGCCTCGCCCACCATCCGCCGGGCCATCGCCACCGCCGCGTCGACTCGCGTTGTGCCGCCGGCCGTCGCGACCGATCGGACCGCCTCGCGGAGCATGCTGCGATCGTTGCAGAACGTAGAGCGAACGCCCACCTCACCACCGGCGGTGAGCACGGCCGCGGTGTCGCACGGTCGCAATCCGTCGATCAGCCGCTCGGCCGCCAGCCGGGCAGCCGCCAGCCGCGTCGGCTCGCAATCGGTAGCGGTCATGCTGGCCGAGTTGTCGAGAATCAGCACCAACCGCCGCGGCCCGGGGATCAACGGCTCGGCCATGGCAAGCACCAACAACAAGAGCACCGTCAACTGCACGCCAAGCGAGACCGGATGCCGCCACCGCCGCCAGGCCTCCCGCGACCGCTCCTCGGCCAAGGCCCGCTGCCAGAACACGTCCGTGGCCACCGGCTCGCGCGGCAAGCGGACTCTGCGCAAATAGAGCAGCACGATCGCAGTCGCCAAGAGTCCCCAGAGCAGTGCTAGTGGATGAGCAAAGGTCATCGGGCTTTCGGTTGCGGATTCTTGGGCCTCGGCAACGGCAGGACGCGAATCCGACCTTCCTGAGCAACGCAAAAGTTGCCCGGCCAATCAATTTTCTCCTGAAGCACTCCTACGACAAACCGGCAGACGTGTTCGGGAGATCGCAGCTTGGGACGAAGCAACACAATACCACGCGCGGCCTCTTGACCGCATCGATACACCATCTCGCCGAAGTCTTTGTCGAACGTCACCAAGACCCGGTCTTCCGCCATCGCCATTGCCATGACCGTTTCGTCGGTGGCGCCAGGGGCTTCCTCTTTGATCCAGGTGACGTCGATTCCCACATCGCGAGCCGCCTTGATCGCCGAACCGGGAAGGTTCTCGTTTGCCAGGAATTTCTCCATGGTTCAGACCGACAGCGGATAAACCCGCTCCTGTTTGAGTGTTTCGGCCGCGTACCGGCAGGCAGCCCGGATGTCGTCGTCCTGAAGTTGCGGGTAGTTTTCCAGAATCTGTTGCCGGGTCCATCCCTCGGCGAGCAGATCGAGGATGAATTCTACGGCGATACGCGTGTTCCGAATCACCGGCTTTCCCACCAGTACCTTCGGATCCACCGCAATTCGATCTTCCCAATTCATGGCACATTCTCCTGTGATTCTATGTATTCAGGGCTACGCTCGCAAATTCGACATTCTCGTTTCCTGCTGTTTCACTCCTAACACGCCCAGCAAAACCGCCTCTTCCGTCGCGTCGCATGCGACCGGTACTCGCGTGATTCCATGCCGCGAACAATACCTGCCGACGGACGTTTGAAACTCGGCGTACAACGCGCGATATCGCTGCACGGCCCGTTCGGTGACGGTCGCTCGACGGCCGGTTCGGGCCTCGACGTCGACCAGTTCCACGTCGCCGAGCAACTGCGGATCGGCCTCGTGCGGATCGTGGATCTGCACCAGCCGGACGTCGTAACCGCGGCCCCGCAGCACGTCGAAACCCCGTTGGAACCCGTCCGGATCGAGCAGGTCGCCGATCACGACGGTCGGGCCGTGACGCTGGCAGCGACGCACGAACACGTCGGCCGCCCGGGTCAGATCGGTCCGCTCGCCTTGCAGTTCGAGTTGATCGAGGAACCGCAGCAACTTAGGCACACGGTTCTCGTGCCGCACGGCCGGCAACTCGGCGACGATGCCGTCGGCAAAGGCAACCACGTTCAGCCGGGCCCCCTCGGTCAGTGCGGCGTAGCCCAGCACCGCAGCGATCCGCCGGGCAAGCTGGAACTTCGCCGGGCGGCCCGTCCCCATGCTGCGCGAACAGTCCAGCAGCACGTAGACGTCACGGTCAACGTCCGTCGCGACGACCCGCGTCAACAACTCGTCGCGCCGGGCACACACCGTCCAGTCGATTTGCCGATAGTCGTCGCCGGGGGCGTAATCGCGCAAACCAATCGCTGCCGTGCCGGCCGACCATCGAGTTTCTCGCGGCGCCAGCAGTCCGCGTCCACGCGCCCGTTGGGCCGTCCAGCAGAGATAGCGGAATCGTTTTAGCAGTTCGGGATCGAACATGGAGGGGATTTGTTTCGGGGGTAGCCATCTCGCTCCGCGAGATGTAGCTTCGTCGCGCGGAGCGGACCGCTCATACAGGGATTCCGCAGGCACCTGCCGCAATCTCCCAACGAGAGAGCTGTTTTCGGGCCAATCCGCATGAATTTCGGGATTTCTTGACGGGGGGGATTGTTTGCAGTCGTTGCGGTCCCTGCTAAGC
>JABMRB010000845.1 GCA_013202865.1 Candidatus Nealsoniibacteriota bacterium
ATACCGGGCTTCAACAATGGTGTGATGATCGCCCGGATCAACACCGACATGGCATTGGCCGATTTCGAGGCCGGCGTGCGAAACCTGGTTTCCGACGTCGAGATTGCCTATTGGGAACTGTACTACTCCTACCGGTTCCTTGATGCCATGAAGGCCGGCCGCGACAGCGGCTTGCAGACCTGGCGGGAGACCTACGCCAAACAGAAGGTGGGCCACGAAGATGGCGACCGCCACGACGAAGCCCGGGCGCGGCAGCAATACTTCCTCTTCCGCAACGCGATGGAACGGGCGCAGAGCGACCTGTTCGCGGCCGAGAGCAAGTTGCGATACATGATGGGGCTGGCGGCGACCGACGGGCGGTTGATTCGTCCGGGCGACGAGCCGTCGATCGCCAAGGTTGCATTCGATTGGCACGAAACACTAGCCGAAGGACTGGCACGTAGCGTCGAACTCCGCAAGCAGCAATGGGTTGTCAAGCAACGGCAACTGGAGTTGATCGCCGCGAAGAACTACCTGCTGCCCAGGCTCGACGGTGTGGGACGCTACCGATGGCTAGGACTGGGTGACGATCTGCTCCAATCTACCGGCGGGACGGGCAATCCGGCGGCGATCGGCTCGAACGCCTATCAGTCGATGACCAGCGGCCAATTCCAGGAGTGGCACTTCGGGATCGACCTGAGCTTCCCGCTGGGTTTCCGCAAGGAAATGGCCGGCGTGCGCCACGCCCAGTTGAATCTGGCCCGGGAGCGGGCACGGCTGCAAGAGCAGGAACTGGAGCTTTCCCACCAGTTGTCCTACGTGATTCGCGACCTGGAAGCGGCCCGGGTGTTGGCCGGGACGAACTTCAATCGCCTGGCGGCCGCCAAGGCCGAGGCGGATACGGCCGAGATCCTGGTCAAAGCGGGCGAAGGCGGCGATCCGCTGTCCGGCGGTAAACAATGGACGCTCGACGCGCTGCTCGACGCCCAGAGGCGGCTGGCCGAGGCCGAAGCCGATTTCTACCGCTCGGTCGTCGATTACAACAAATCGATTGCCCAGGTCCACTATATCAGAGGTTCGTTGTTGGAGTATAATGGGGTCATGCTGCGTGAAGGTCCGTGGCCCGGGAAGGCCTATTTCGACGCCAATCGCCGGGCTCGGAAACGCGACGCGAGCGTGTACCTGAACTACGGCTACACGCGGCCGAAGGTCATCAGCCGTGGCCCGTACAACCAGCACGCTGGCCAGATGCCCATGGAGACGACGTTCGACGCAAGCGAGCCGACCTCCGAGATGATTCCGGCACCGGCGCCGGAACCGGCGGTCCACCCGGGTGGACCGGTGCCGCCAGAGCCGCCGTTGCCGCGGCCCGAGCCGGCCGGTGACGTCGGCACGATGGACTTGGGCTCCTTGGACGACGCGGAGCCGCCGCGTCTGAGCAGCCCGGCGAAGCGACCACAGCCGATCGACGCCGCGGTGTCGGCCGTCAGCAACGCCAGTTTCGAGGAGCCGATCGCGCCCATGCCGGGCAACGCGGCCGATCGCACCCCGAGCCGCACCGACGGCGATCCGTCAGCAACGAAGAAGTGGACCCGCTCGACCAGAGCGGATACCGGGAATGAACTCCTCACGAATCCATCGGCTCTTGAGACTGATCGGTCTGCTTCAGGCTGGAAAAGGCTTCAACGTTGACGCGCTGGCTGAGATCTGCGACGTCAGCCGGCGGACGATCTTTCGCGACATCGAGGCGTTGCGGGCGGCGGGCTTTCCACTGAGCTACAACGAGCAGCAACAGCGGTATTGTATTCGCCACACGGTTTGTCTTCCGGAGACGAACTTCACCGCGGAAGAGGCCCTCTCGCTGATCGTGCTCTGTTACGAGTTGGGCCATAGCTCGGGGATGGCGTTCTTCGGCCCGGCACGCAGCGCGGCGCTCAAGTTGGAAAGTGCGCTGCCGCACCGACTTCGCGAGCAAGTGCGAGGACTGGTCGACACGGTCCGCATCCATTCGTCGCCGAGCAATCACCTGGACGAGCACAAGCAAGTCTACGAGCAGTTGCGCGACGCCGCCGCCGCCCATCAAAGCGTTCGCATCGGCTACAAGGGCCCGATGGAAGAGAAGACGATTCGCACGCGGCTCGATCCGTACCAGTTGTTGTTCAGCCGGCGGAGTTGGTACATCGTCGGACGTTCGTCGCTGCATCGCAGCACGCGGACGTTCCACGTGGGGCGGATTGTCGATCTAGAGCCGCTGGAACGCCGCTTCGAGATCCCCCGCGGTTTCTCGATCGAGCGCTACCTGGGCAACGCCTGGCGCCTAATCCCCGAGCCGGGGCCCGATCACGACGTGCGGATCCGTTTCGCCAAGATGGTGGCCCAGAACGTGGCCGAGGTCGACTGGCACAAGACGCAGCGACTTCAGTTCAACGACGACGGCACACTCGATTTTCGCGTTACGGTGTCCGGGCTGAGCGAGATCTCCTGGTGGATTAGCGGCTACGGCGACCAGGCCGAGGTGATCTCCCCGGCGAAGCTCCGCGGTATGGTCGCCGAGCGAGCCGCCCGAACTACCGAGCTTTACCGGAGGTGACGCGACTACCCATGGACCAACTCTTGCTCGCGGCCCAACCCGATTCGAGTCGCTCCGTGGCGCTGGTGATCATCCTGGCGTTCGCGGCCTGCGCGGCCGTATGGACCGGGATCTTCTCGCGAAAGTTCCATGGCCTGCCCGTGCTGCCCTACGAGCCCCGGCGTCAGGTCCCGTGGACGGGACTGGACGTGCTGGTCGTGTTTCTGCTGGCGTACATATTCGTGCCCACGCTGGTGGCGTCTGTCGGCGTGAACCTGTGCGGCGTAGAGTCGCCGGCCGCGGAATCTACCGCGGAAACGAGCTCGGAAGCGGCGCAGCCCGAGGGGGCACATCCCTTGCAGTTGCTGCTGGCCCGTGGAAATCCCCCGTGGATGATCGTGTTAGCCGTCCTGATCGCCGTGGTTGTGGCCCCGCTTTCCGAGGAGTTTCTGTACCGCGTGGTACTGCAAGGCTGGCTGGAATCGATCGAGACCCGTTGGCGGCGGATGCGTCGCGTGCGGGCGTTGACGCGAGGCTTGATCGCCGTGGGACTTACGTCATTGATCTTTGCGTATTTGCACTTCCGCCCGATGGGAAAGTCCGTCCCTGTTAAGCAAGCGGCAATCAACATGGCGATGTTCGCGGTGGCTAGCGTATTGGCAGTGATCGTTGCCGTTTGCTTCTTGCGGATGCGGGGCGTTACCTGGGCGGACCTCGGCGTTGTCCCGCGGAAGCTGCTCGCCGACGTCAAGTTGGGGCTGCTGGCGTCGGCGGCGACGATCCCACCGGTGCTGCTGTTGTTCTTGCTCTGCCAGAGCGTGTTTCCCAAGAGCGTAACCCCGGACCCGGTCCCGCTATTCTTTTTGGCACTCGCCCTGGGAGTGCTCTGCTATCGCACCCGCCGGATCGCTCCGGCGATTGTGCTGCACGCCGCGTTCAACACCGTCGGCGTGCTGAACGGCCTGTTGGACGCGCCAAAGTAGGGCAATCGAAGGGTGGCTGGGGCAAAACGCAGCGGTGCCCCAGATCCGTGTTTCCCTTGGGCACTGGGGCACCGCTGCGTTTTGCCCCAGCCACCCACTGCCGAACAACCCCTCCCGCGCACTCCCTTTGCACAACCCTCACCCGCCTCTATAATCCAGTTTCCTACCCGTCCCCAAAACATCAGACAACGATTCAGGAGAACTCCCATGGCGACCGGATTCGGCATTGTTGGTTGTGGCATGATTGCCCATTTTCACGCCCGCGCGATCGCAGACGTTCGCGGGGCCAAGCTGGTCGCCGGGTTCGATACCGTGCCTGCGGCGGCCGACCGACTGGCCGAGGCGACCGGCTGCAAGCCCTACTACGACCTGAAGAAGATGCTGGCCGACCCGGACGTCGACGTCGTGACCATCGGCACACCCAGCGGCGCCCATCTCGAACCGGCCGTCGCCGCGGCCCGGGCCGGCAAACATGTGATCGTCGAGAAACCGCTCGAAATCACCTTGCGCCGCTGCGACAGGATCATCCGCGAATGCGAGAAGGCAGGCGTGGTCCTCTCGTCCATCTTCCCGTCGCGGTTCCATGCCCCCAGCCTCGAGATCAAACGGGCGATCGACGCCGGGCGGTTCGGGCGGCTGACCGTCGGCGACGCGATCGTCAAGTGGTATCGCACCCAGGAGTATTACGACAGCGGGGCGTGGCGCGGTACCTGGGAACTCGACGGCGGCGGGGCACTGATGAATCAGGCTATCCACACCGTCGACCTGTTGACCTGGCTGATGGGCCCGGTCGTCGAGATCCGTGCCCAGACGGCCCTGCTGGCCCACAAACGGATCGCCGTCGAAGACGTCGCCATGGCCACGGTCCGGTTCGCCAACGGCGCCATGGGGATCATCGAGGCCAGCACGGCGGTCTACCCGGGCTATCTCAAGCGGATCGAGATCCACGGCACCGAGGGCTCGGCGATCATGGAGGAGGAAGACATCGTCAAGTGGGATTTCGCACGGAAGAACCGTCGCGACGCGGCCATCCACGAGGCAATGGCCCAGCAACAAAGCGGCGGCGGCGGTGCGGCCGACCCGTCGGCCATCGGCCACCACGGTCACACGCGGCAGTTCCAGGACGTACTCAAAGCGATCAAGAAGGGCACCTCGGCGTCGGTCGACGGCACGGAAGGCCGTCGCTCGGTCGAGATCATCCTCGCTCTCTACAAGGCCGCCGAGACCGGCCGGGCGGTGGCATTGCCGTTGAAGAGCGACCCGGTGCTGAAGGCCCGGAAGACGGGAGTGGGTGGGTAGCAAAGGTTCGTAGTGACCCGATTTATCGGGTTTGGTGTGCGAAAAACCGCATGAATGCGGTCACTACAAACGGCCAAACCGCTCTTGGCCCGTCGGGCCGTTTCGGCGACAATATCTGCCCACACCGCCCCGAACACACCGCACCGCGCGAAAGGAATCTCGCATGCAACGCAAGCAGATCGGCGACTATCTCGTCTATCTGGCGATCCGCGTGTTGATCTGCATTGTACAAGCGATGCCGATCGATACGGGGCGGTCGGTAGCCCGTTGGCTGGCGTGGTTGTTCTGCAACGTGCTGCGGATTCGTGCCGACGTCGTCGATGAAAATCTGGCCCATGCCTTTGCAGAACTCTCGTCGACCGAGCGGCGGCGGCTTACCCGGCGGATGTGGGAGCATCTTTTTCTGCTCGTGTTGGAGGTGGTCCATGCGCCGCGGAAGATCCACGAAACCAACTGGCGCCACTACATCAGCCTGCGAGACGAAGACCGGCTGGTCAGGCTGCTGCTTTCCGATCGGCCGACGCTAATCATCACGGCCCATTTCGGCAACTTCGAGGTGGCCGGGTTCGTGCTGGCGATCCTCGGGTTCCCCACGTATACGGTCGCCCGCACGCTCGACAATGTGTGCCTCGACCGCTTCCTCAACCGGTTCCGCGGCAGCACGGGCCAGCACATGATCCCTAAGAAGGGCGGCTACGATCAGATCGTCGACGTGCTCGCCCGGGGCGAAACGATGACGTTCCTGGCCGATCAGTCGGCCGGGCGCAAGGGATGCTGGGTCGAGTTCTTCGGCCGCCCGGCGTCGGCCCACAAAGCGATCGCGTTGCTGGCCCTGGACAACGAGGCCCCGATGGCCGTCTGCGGTGCCCGACGCGTGGGCCCCCCGCTGCACATCGAGCTCGCCACGCCCGCGACGATCGATCCGCTCGACGCCGGCGACCCCCACGAGTCAGGCAGCCCCATCGAGAGCATCCACAGCCTGACGCAATGGTACACCGCCCGGCTGGAAGAGATCATCCGCAACGAGCCGGGCCAGTATTGGTGGCTGCACCGCCGTTGGAAGGACAACCGGAAGGCGAGACGGAAGAAACGGGCGGCGTGAGCGGTGTGTTCCGTCTTTCCCTGTTGGTGTGGCAGTTGCACTGCCCCACCTTGCCAGCCTGAGAGCGAGGCGGCATTACAACTGCATACCTGTGTCTCGCGTTAACAGAATACAGCAAACACCATCGCCGGAATCGCAATCAGCAACAACAGCACGCCGGCACATCCGCTCTTCGTGGCCACGATGTCGTGCTGGCCGGCAAACGCTTCGACGGCGTCTTTGGCCTCTTTCAGGCCGGCGTTGGTCTCCTCGCGGTAAAGCTTGATCGCCGGAATCTTCCCGCTGGTTTGCAGTTCGGCCAATACGCGGGTCTCCAACTCGGTCGCCTCGGCACTCGGATCGGCGGCGGGCGATCTCTCGACGTTGGCGTTCTTATCCCCGCAACCGGGGCAAGCTTCGGCATCGGCCGGATACGAGCGTCCGCAGAATTCGCACTTGGGCATGGAGAGTCCTCCGTGAGGGGCTATGTACGATGGGCCTCCGACATCAGACGGTTCGCCTTGATGCCTGAACGGGACCAGTGTTGTTCTATCGACTGAATGAACGTGGGACGAACCAACTTAGATCTTCGGGCCAACCAATTGTCGTGATTGACCCTGAGATAAAGCCCCTCCGCAGGCTGTTCGCTGAATTCCGACTGCGACAGCAACACGCCTAGTTCCGGGAGAGTGAATCTACCGCGTTCAACTGTTGGCACTGGGCAAACATTGGTTGCCCGCAAGATGTCGTTGCGTAGCTTGTAGGACAAGAACCGATGTATCTGTTTGTCATAGACGTCGAAACCAAGAAACCAGTCAGGCAACCGATCATAGAAGACGGAATGCTGGGCATAACACCACTCTCCGAAAAGAACGTATCGGTCGTTCAATTGTTCAAATAGAGAATCAAGCCTTGGGCACAGCCAATCCGTCAGTCCCTTCCATTGCCCCGAACTTGGCAGGTCTAAGTAGGTTCCCCGGTTTTGAGTTTGAACGTTGCCATCGTTATCAAATGAGATCCCGAGATTTGCGCCATCCACCTTCTCTTCAACGACAAGTTCATGCAAAAGGAATTCATCCCGTTCGGATTCCGACATGACTTTGTCACCCCTGATGCGTACATCACCGAGAATCGCCAGGTGTGGAGTGGAGGGAAACTTGAGGAAACCCGAAGTCATGATCCCATTTTCTCCGCATACTTGGCTTGGATATACTCTTGGCAAAGGAACTGAACGGTGATCCCAACCTCGGCCAAAGCCTCCTTCCAACCCCACCACTTGCTATCGGTTGCCTGCATGATCGGCGGTTTGCTTGGGTGTGCGTTTGTTACAGCGACGAACTTTCGGTCGGAATTGTCAAAATCACCCAGGCCTTTATGATCAGGAAACTCACTATAGGATTCAGCACGTCTTGTGATTGTCACTCGGTCAGCGTCAGGAAAACCCCAGCGGTTGTCGTGAACCCACTTCACAAATCGGTCACCCACGCCAGGTTGCCCTTTCAGCGAAAGGTTATTGCGGTATTCATCAAAGATCTCATCGCCAGCATCGATAACCAATCCGCCATTCTCAACGACTTGCACAATAGCCTCAACGCATGCCAGAACACAACCGACTAACTCCCCGGGGATCCTACTTGGGTCAATCGCTAGATTAGCCGTTTTCGGTACATTCGTATCGACCAAGCACTTATTCGGAAAGCTACTCATTCTGAAGCCTCCGACTCCGTAGTGCCTCGTTGCATCCGCTTCTTCATGGCCGCTTTGGCCTGGCCAGTGATGTCTCCCATCTCGTCACCGAAAAAGTCTTCCGGCCAATTCCGGATGTTGCCGTCACGATCAATTTGCAGAGGCTCCAGGGTAGCCGGTGTCCTGGTAATATTGGCAAAGTACGCCGATACCTTCTCTCGGGACACAACGTCCTCGGCGATCCTCCTTTGTAGACGCCGCAGAAAATGTTCGGAGTGAGTTTCTATGACCAACTGGATATTTCTGTCAGCGCCATTCTCTTTGGAGCTAATTACATCGATCATCACGTCTGCCAGAGCCGATTGAGCACTCGGGTGAAGGTGAATCTCCGGCTGTTCCATCAGGATAATTGAACCAGGAGGTGCATAGAAGCACTGCACGATAACCGGAAGTACCTGCGAGATACCGAACCCGACATCCGGAATATCCACCCAGTCCTTTGAGCCTTTGGTACGTGCTTTGACTTCATAGTCCTGTCGTTTCTTAGAGATTTGGTTCACATTGAACTCCTCGATCAAACCCATCTCCTTGAGCTTTGACGCGATAATCTCCTCAAGAGGCTTCGCCGGTGATGCTCTTCTTGCACCCGGCTTTACCAGACTGATTTTGCGATTTCTGGCGGCCAGTATTGCAGCGACCGTGTTTTCGCCCGCATATCCGACACTTTCAGGCTTGATACCGGTCCATGGATACAACCGCTCTGCCTTGGTCCGTAGTGGGCCAAGGTAGGAAAGCAACCGGAATAGCTTTTCATGTTGTAGATTGAGATCCTGAACAAAGTCGGCATTCTGGTGATATGCAACCACTTCATCAGGAAATCCGTAGAAACGCACAGGCGCGCCGGGAGCCCAAGCTCGCCCCTGTTTGCGTCTCAGCGGGTACTCTGTGGAGTCCACTCTGTATTCGGATTTGGCTTCAGATTTCCTCTCCATCCGAATGGATAGCCTGCTTCCACCACTCTCATGTAGCGAGTATCCAAGGTGATCAACGACGAGTGTGTGCTGATCTTTGTTGCTCAATCCGACTTCTGCTTGAAAAGCTAGCCCGCCTCCCGAGTACGATTGCCCGGAGAGCGGGTCCCTTAGTCTTATGACATCTTGGAGTGACCACTCGTACTCAAACGCAATTTTCTTCTTCGGATCACGGTGATAGACCATTTCCTGATAGGAGCCAAGCTGGACCGCCGAGTTCTTTCCGCCAGGGTAGAACACGGCTTTCCGATCAGATGATTCAACGGTCTGCTTCAGCATCATTAGAAACTGACCGATACTGGATTTGCCCGAACTGTTGGCACCAAAGAACAAGGTGATGGGAGCCATGCGGATAGAGCCGGTATCCTCCCATCCCTTGAAGTTCTGCACTCGTAATTGCCTGAGCATCTCACTCACCTCCACTTCGCGTTACGGCTTGGTCGTACCACATGAAAAGTAAACTCGGGTTCCAAAGCTGGAGATTGGGAACGAGATTGACGGTACACGAGGGCAATTGCTGTCAAGTTAGTTTAACGCGGTTTCTTACTCTCCGTCAAGTCGATCGAGGATCGCGCCGGCCGCTTCGCCGACGAAGAAGATCAGGGCGAATAACACCGCACCGGTGAACCAGGTCAAATGAGGGGCAAACGGCCACAGGATGAGCGAAACCAACAACACCAGCACCGCCAACAAGGCACACACCCGGCCGGCGATGTGGAAAAACGCCGGCTTGGCGAACAACCGGTCGGCCGCCTGAAAGTATTCGGTGAAGTCGTTACGTCGGGCTGCCGCGGCCGGCGGCGGTGGGGGCGGGTTGCCCGGCGTCTCGAACAGCTCGCCCATGCCGCGGGCGGGCTTCCAGTCGGTCATGCCCTCCTTCCAGACCAACGTCTCGCCGGTTGTCGTGCCGACGGCAAGTCGCTGCTTCATCTGCGCCAGCGTGAAGGGCCCCTCGCGCTGGCCACCCGGGCTGCCCGTGTACCACTCGGCCAGCGGCGGCGGCCCACCGGGCATATCGGTCGACGGCTCGCCCGGGCTCGGTCGCACCTCCTCGGCCAGCGGGAACGTCCCGTCGTCCGCAAGTTCATGCACCGGCGGGGGACTGGGCGTCGGCCTGTCCGGATTCGGTTTCAGGTTGCCTGGATCGCTCATCGGCGGACTCCTTGGCGTTGACGGAACTCTCGGAGGTTGTGGATCATATCGAATTACAGCGTCTCACTCCATCGCCATCCCCAACACCATGAGCCCGAGAACTCCCAAGATCACCATCGCGTTGAAGAGGACCCCCAACACGGCGAAGATGACCTTGCGGTTGGATTGCAGGAGTCCGCCGATTCCAAGCCCGACCCCGAGCAGGCTCAACACGGCGCCGCCAAGGAGACACAATCCGAGGAGTATTACCTCCGGTGCCTCCTCATCAATGCCGCCCGGTGTGGATCCCTCCATAATCCCGGCGACCACAATCAAACCCACCTCCATCACCCCGCAGAACAGGGCGAGAACGAACGACGCAATTCCCAGGCCGGAGTGTCTTGGCTCGATGCGTCTACCGACAAGGTGCTCCTCCGAATAGGGAAACTCCATGAGCAATCTCCTGAGGGGATCGAGCAGTGAACATCCACGCTAGGACAATACCAAACCACGGAGGGTTCGTCAACAGTCGCCCGGGTGTGTTCACCCGGGGATAACTTGCCCGAAGCTACGCGACCTCCACGCCGGGCCGCTGTGTGGCCAGTTCCATGATCCGTTGCTCGGTGACCTCTTCGCGGCTCAACTCGCCCGTCAAATGGCCTTCGCATAGCACCAGCACGCGGTCGCAGAGCGTGATCAGTTCGGGCAACTCGCTGGACGTCACGATAATCCCCAGGCCGTCGCGGCAGAGCCGGTCCATCAGCCCATAAAGCTCGGCCTTGGCACCGACGTCGACGCCGCGGGTGGGGTCGTCCATCCGGAGGACTTTCGGCGACGTCAGCAGCCAGCGGCCGACGATCGCCTTCTGTTGATTGCCGCCGCTGAGGCTGGTGATGGGGACGTGGATGCCGGCGGTCTTCACGCCCAACTGTTCGACG
>JABMRB010000846.1 GCA_013202865.1 Candidatus Nealsoniibacteriota bacterium
GACTTCCGCAAGGCCTTCGCCTACATGGAGAACTGGCCGATCACGGTGACCCAATCTCCGCTGGGCAGCGAGGCGGAGTTCAGTCAGGACGTCGTCGTCCGCTTCAAGGCCAGCGAGCGGGGTGCCGCCGCGGTGATCAATCCGCGGTTTGTCGTTTGCAGCACGGGCGCCGGCTCGTAGCCCGGCGGTCGTAGCGGGACCGGCTGCTTGCCGGTGGCCGGTCCCGCCGTCGTTGTCTCTGTTATCTTCGCTTTGCACATCCGTAATCAATACCCACCGGGCGATTCCATGGCTAACGAAATACTTGTCAAACAAGGGACCGATAAGGTCTGGAAGAACTCCGGCGGCGACTACGCGATCACGCTGGCGAGCGTGGCCGACGGCGCTGCCCGGCAGGGCGCCAAGGGCGACCTGGGGGCGACGTTCGCCTCGCGATACGCCGTGACGCTAGAGATCAATCTCGACTCGGCCCCCACGGCCGGCAACGTGGTCGAACTCTACTGGGCCGCGTCGCACGACAACGCGACCTTTCCCGGCGGGGTCGGCGGAACCGACGCGGCCTACAAGGCAGCCGAAGAGGACGAGTGGAAGAAACAACTGCTGCTGATCGGCTGCCTGGTCGTCACGGCCGACGCCGACGCGGTGGTGCAAACGCAGGTCTTCGTCTTTTCGCCGCCGGCCCGCTACGGTGCCCCCGTGCTGGTCAACAATTCGGGCGTCGCCCTGGAAGGTGACGACGATGCTCACCAAATTACGCTCACCCCGCTGATCGACGAAGTGCAATAATGTCAAACGGCTTTTCCATCCCGTCTCATGCTGATGGTTTCGCCCCTCGCGACGGCCCGCCCTTGAATGCCGGTCTGTGGGATGGGCTGGTGTTCAACTGGCACGGACCATTAGGGCTAACGGGAATGACCGTCAAGGACGTAGGCGGCCGCGGGGCAGACGGAACCTTGTCCGGCATGGACGCCGGGGCGGATTGGGTGCAGACGCAACATGGCCACGCATTGGAATTCGACGGCAGTTCACAGTGCGTGGATAACATCACCTTGGGAAGCGCGCTGGATGGCAGGCCGATAAGCTGTTGGACGCTCTGCAGATTTGATGATCTGGATTCGAGCTATCCGCGTATCATCGACAGAGTCTACAACGGCCAGTTTGCGTTCTACCTCCGCGCCCTTGGCGTGGGCATGGCAGCCAACTGCTCGGGTGGCACTATCGACACCTTCGTGGGGCCTCCGCTGGCGGCCAATACGTGGCATTCGATCGTGTGGACCTATGACGGCACAACCATCAAGATCTACGTCAACGGCGTACTTCACGGTACCCAGGCCCAATCCAAGGGCCTCCTGGCAGCATCCTCCGCGGCGACGCGGATTGGAAATCGCGTAGACGGTACCAACCGCGGCTGGGATGGTCTGATTGCCGCCGTTGCGTTGTGGAATCGGGTGTTGTTACCGAGTGAATCGCGCCTGTTGCACACCGATCCCCACGCGATCGTCCGGCCGATGCGGCGAACCGGATTGTCCACACCACGCGTCGCCGGCCCCTATCGTACGCTGATCGCAGAGACTTTTCACACCGGCGCCGCAGCGGGCGAACCGTTCGTCACCGGGGCCGCGATCGGAGAATCCTTCAACACCGGACCAACGGCAGGACAAATCGATGGCAGATGCGGCTGATATCCATGGAACGGCGTTCAAGAACGGTTCGGCCACGTTGCTGGCCCGCGTGGTCGGCGCCGACGGCGCTCCGATTACACAGGCGGACGTCGCCTCGGCCTCGTACTCGGTCTACCTGTTGGACGACCGGGACGCCGACGCCCGCGCTGCGGTTACCGGACACGACGGCGTGGCACTGAGCGTGGCCTCGATCGTTTTCAACAGCCTCCAAACCGACTCGCTCTGGACGGTAGACGCGACCGGCTACAACTTCCGCCACGTACTCGACGCGTCGGCCAATCAAGCGCTGCCGACCGCCGGCCGCCGATACCTGGTCGAGTTCACACTGACGCCAAACAGCGGACAAGTGATCCTGGTGAGATTTCGCGTCAATGTGATTTGAAGGGAGTAGAGATTGGGGATTAGGGATTGGGGATTAGAAAAC
>JABMRB010000847.1 GCA_013202865.1 Candidatus Nealsoniibacteriota bacterium
CGACTTCTCGAACTGGATGATCGAGCCGGGCCCCAGCTCCACAATCCGCCCCAGCGGCTGACGCTTCTCGGCCAACGTGACCACGATCGGAACCTCGACCCGCAACAGGCTGCGGCAGTGAGGCGGAAGGTCCGTCAGGTGGGCCACGCGGCGCCGGGGTTTCGGCTTCGGTTTGGGTGGCTCGGCCGGTTTCGCCTTGGCCGCCGGCTTGGGTTGCGGCTCCGCCTTGACGCTGGCCTTCTCCTCCGGTGGAGCCAAACCGACCACCATTGCCGGCTTGGGTGTGGGCCAGATCAGTCGGGCAACGGCCTGCTTCGCGTCGCTCGACAGCTCCAGCGTCACCTCGACCGCACCTTCGCCAACCCCGCCCCGTCGCACGGCCCCGGCAAGGTTCTTCACCCGCGCCGTCTTGAAATCGTCGGGCATGAACTCCTCGGGCAGCAGGAGCATACCCAATTCCTGGGCCAGCGTGGCCAGCTTGCTCTCGCCCGTCGGATCGGGCTGGGCACACCACGCAGGCACCAGGCCGGAGCTTTCCGGCAAGACAAGAACCGCCCCGCTGCCACCGATCGTCAGCACCACAGCCAGCCCGGGCCCGGAGAGTTCCTCGGGCAAGTTGTTCACGTCCAGCGGGCCGGCCTGTCCCACGGCGACGCCGATCGTCGCTCCCAGCGTCCGGCTCAGCGCCTCGGCAGCCTCGTCCGCCCCGGCCTTGCAGGCGGCAACGACGACATCGACGATTTCCGGTGTCAATTCGGGCATGAGACGCTGCGAAATCAGGTGCGATTGTGGGTGTGCCTGACGACCTCGGGTGTCTACAACGACACACAGCGGCGGCCAGTCGGACCCGTTGTCATCAGTTATCGGGCTCTCAGCCGGTAAACTTTGCCTAGATCGCTCAAACCGACCGGGAATCTACCCGTAGCCACCGTCGCCAGACGGTGGAATGTGGCTTGCCCCACCGTCTGGCGACGGTAGCTACGGGGAAATCTTCACTTGCCGCTCGTGTTAAGGATATCCTTTTTTTGCCCGCCCCATGCCGGGTCGCCTCAATACCTGATCGCAGGGCCGTCGCTCGTAACACGTTCTACCCAAACGACTTATAACGACCGAGTCGCCGTGGCGGCCCCTGTTCGACGCGGTCGATTTGGACGATATGCGTCGTCGTAAGTAGCCTGGCGACAAGGGTTTGCGAATTGTTGCATCGTTCTTTGGCCTGAGACGGAAACAATTGCCGGGCCTAATTGACACAAGTCCTTTTCCACCAGTGGCTTGCGCTCGAATACGCCTGCGACCTACAGCCCCATCGGGCGGTGTTTCTCAAGCCGCTCTGTTGCCGTAAGTGTTTGTGCGGAAAGGACTTAGATTTTTCCCAAAGCCTCCGGGAAACAATCTCTTGCCGCAAGTGCTGACGGGCCAACCAGTTACGACTCCGGACATCGTCCGATTACGGCCCCGGCCGCTCGTCGCGCGGCAACAACGGTCGCGCCCGGGCTGAATGCGGGCGCAGAGCGAGCCACTTTCGCCGCTTCCAATCCAACTTGTCAAAGAGCCGTTGCCGCGTATTGCGACGTGTACTACTGTATCGTATCTCCGGGCTGTTTTCAAGCGCGCGAGTTGGGCCAGCTTCCATCAATCTGCGTTTATCCTGACCGTCACCAATTTTCGGGAGGAATCTTCAGGGCCATTTATGGCCCTTTCCGCCGTAGGCGGTATTAGGCCCGACGTTTACGTTGGGTGGTGTGGCCCACGGCGCCCGCGCCGCAGCGCACCTCCCCAGCCGCGTCGCGGCTGGGGGAGGTGCGCTGCGTGGAGAGAATCGGGCGATCGGCCTCCTGGCACCCGTGCTAAAGCACGGGCCTAATACCGCTTCGCGGCAAAGGGGCGTAAACGCCCCTGACAATCTTGCGGGACGTGCCCCCAAAATGCGTGCGGTCAAGCGAGTCTCGATTGACAATTCCCTCCTCGGGCTTGCCGTCCCAGCCGGTTCGGAAGATAATCCGGTCTTTGTGCAGGGAGACTGGTTCGACCGGTCGAGGATAGGGAGAGCGACGTGCCTCCTGTTCAGATACTGGGTGACTGCCCCGCTTTGGCGTTGCACAGAGGATTGCCCAATTCAAGTAGAGGACTCTTGCGGAGAGCTTAATCGAGTATTTGGAGAAGGAGACTGAGACATGGAGCAGCAATTCAATGCACCGGTCTTCGATATCTCAGGGTGGCTGGATCGCTACCCTGTCGAAGAAATACTCCAGGAATATGGGACTCCGGAAGGTCTGCACCATCTGGCTGTCACTTCTCCTTTCGGCCTCGTGGCGCTGGAGAAGCTGCGTCAGTTGGTCCTACGGAACCCAAAGGCCGACTCTGCCACGGCCGGAGATATGATGAGACTCTTGTTTTGGGGGGAGTTGCGTCCTGCCGGGACCCGTGATTTGAGCACACTGCGGTCGAAGCCCACAGATGTCTTCGTATTCCAAGAAGGTCGCCCACCGCGACGAGACCTCACCCAGATTGGCGGTCTCCCTTACCGGGCGCGAAACGCTCCTTGGCCGCGCGATCGAGATGGGGCGCCAATGACCTTTGTCGCACAACTTCGTTTTGCCGAGTCGAAGGATATTGTTCCAAGCATTCCGGGCGATATTCTGTTGATCTTCGTCGACGCTAGCTGGCCGGACGAGGTCAAGTGCGAATGGCGTTCTCTGGGATCCGAGGATCTGGTTGAATCGGACGATGTCCCCGAACCGGGATGGAACTTTGTGCATTGCTGGGGCCACCGATATCGATCGTGTGACTACTGCGACGAAAGCGGGGCGTTTGAGTCACCTCGCTTGAGCGTCTCCAGAGCGGTCAAGATCGGAGGGTGTCCGGCATTGCCCATGGTGGAATGCGACATGGACCAGCTGACCGGGAGGCCTGTAAAGGGCTCGATAAGGAGGGCTCCACTGATAGGGAAGCCCGACCGTTTTCTGTGCCGGCTCAATTCGATATGCCCGACCACCGGTGTTTCATATCCTTGGATGAACCATCCCGAGCCGCTGGAAGTGGACGACCTGAGACTCGAGAGCGGGTTCGACATCGGTGACGGCCGTGGCATTGATCTGTTCCTCGACGGGGAAGGACGCGAAGAGTGGCAGTTGACCGAGTAATGGGGCCGGCATGGCCCAGCCGATTCCCCGCGGCAGGGCCGGCCACTTGCTTCGACTTGTTCGGGGAATCGTCTGGGTGACGGAGTCACAAGAGGTCTTCGGGAAACGCGGCTCCTCTTGTGACTGCGTCACCCCGGCGTTTTTCCGAAAGCGCGTTTTCAAGTGGCGACGCCTGCTGCGGAAAAAACGACGGGGCCACCCGTGATCGAGGATGTGACAGGTTGTGCAGACGCAACGGGTGAATAGCCGGCGAAGGATGCCGGAAACCGGGTATTCAGATACCCGCGGCAAGAGGTCCGATCGCGGAAACAGGATGCATAAACCGTGACAAATACACTCGCAAAGATCCTATGCGGCGTCCTGACGATATCGGCAATGTTGACATCCGCCGTTGCAGCCGAAGAAAAAGCGAACCCGGGATTCGACGATGCGGTCGGCGACAAGTCGCCGCTGGTCGGGGTGATCCGCTGGGACGGGTATAACGGCAGCCCGAAGTGGACCCAGCAGCAGGAGTTCGGATTTCTGAAGCCGAAGCGGTGGCACGAGTTGGCGCCGTGGTTCGTGCGGCGGACAGGTGATCCGAACCGCCCCTTGTCCTTCAATCCCTCCTACGACAAGGCAATCATCCAGAAGGTGACCGATCGGGAGATTCGCTATGCAGCGGCGGCGGGCATCGACTACTGGGCGTTCTGCCATTACGCGGCATTCAAAGGTGGCGGGTGGCAGTTGCGGGACAACCTGGAAGCGTATCTGGCGAGTCCGCTGAAGTCACGGATCAATTTCTGCCCGATCGCCCTGGGAGAACATATTGGCAAAGGCATGGACGGCATCCGCAAAGCGTCACCGGCCGACGTGAAGGCGGATTGGGTGCGGTACGTCGACGAGTACATCGGCCTGATGGGCGAGCCCTCCCACCAGCGTGTGCTCGGAGACCGGCCCTTGCTGTATCTCATGGGGCCCGATACACTTTCGGCCTCTCTCGGGGATCCTCCTGCCGGAAAAGGGGTGACGGTGAATCATCTGCGAGAGGCCGTCGCGCTGCTGCGGGCACGGGCCGTGAAAGCGGGCGTCGGCAACCCCTACATTGTCGGCATGAATTCGGGCGGCATCTGGGCGGCTGTCTATATTGACAAAGCCGGGTTGGACGCCGTAAGCGCCTACCGCGGCGCGTTCGGTTCGACAGTACAAGGCACACCCTATGCCGAGCTGTGGCCCAACATCCGTAAGGGGTTTCTGGAGAGTACCTGCGGCATAGGCGACAATCCGAAGCGTCAGTTGGTCGTCCCGCTCATGAGCGGGGCCAGCCACCTGCCGCGCCACGAGGCACGGCCAAAAAGATTCGGCTCGCAATACTACCGGGAACCTTTGCCGGGGGAGTTCAAGGCCCATGTATTGGCGGGCATGGATTGGGTCGCCAACCATCCGGAGAACTGCGCCGCCAACAGTGTGCTCATTTATGCCTGGAACGAACACTCCGAAGGCGGCCGAATTTGCCCGATCATGGGCTCGGCGCCCGAGTACGTACCCAACACACGACTCCTCGACGAACTGGGCCAAGCGATAGGGCACTAGAACGATGCTGAGTCTACTGTGCAAACTTCTTGAACTCAGCTAGTATGGCCCGTCCCATAAAAAATGTCCCATTGGGGTTGACGGAAGATGAATATGAGACGATAAGTCTCGCCCATGAG
>JABMRB010000848.1 GCA_013202865.1 Candidatus Nealsoniibacteriota bacterium
CCCAAATCCCCAATCCCAAATCCCAAATCTGAAATCCCCTCTTATCCCGGTTCGCTAGGCAACTCGCGCGGATAAGGGGGGGGGCCGCTGGCTGGCAGTGGCTGGTGGTAGGTCTCGGCCCAGTCTTCACGCTCCTCGTCGGTGGCGTAGTAGCGGAGCCACACGTCGGGATCGCAACTCGGACCGGTGCAGTCGAAGTGGATGTAGTTGTTCGGCCAGTCGAGCTTCTTCTCTCGTGCGGGCAGGATGTCGCGAACGATCAGGCAGTAGAGTTCGCGGTCGGGCAGGTGGTCGGTGAAGTCCAACATGATCCGCTGGCTGGCGAGTTTCTGGATCACTTCCCAGAGAATCGGGTGCAGGTCTTCCTTGGAGAGTGCGTCGGGACCGGGCGGGCGCATTTCGGGATCGAACCAGCGGTAGATCGGCAGCACCGGGGCCTGTTCCCAGGCCAGCATCGAGGCCAGAAACTCGTTCTCGGCCGCTAGCGGCAGGTGCCGTACGTTGACGCGGGTGATCGACTCGTCGAAGTATCTCTCCAACTCGTCGCGAAGTTCGGCGTTGCGAAGCAACTGCTCGACTTCATCAGGTTCAGGGCGGTGCGAGCCATACATCCGATGAGTACCCTTGCCTTTGCTGAGGAGCCACGCGGTGAATAGTCGTTGCAAGTAATGTCCTGCTCCAAGAGTAGACTTTACCAAGGATTTGCAAATATTCCAAGCAGTCGGCGCGTCTAACGAGAACGTTCGGCAGATTTTTTTGCTTCCATGCCGTTACGACCGCATCCGCCAGCGGCACGATCGGAAGATCTGGAAAAGTCGGGAGGAAACGGGCACGGTCTAACCGCCATCCTATTTGCCCTCCTGCTCCAACTCGCTAATCTTGGCGACCCGCCGGGCGTGACGGCCCCCCTCAAAGGGAGTCGACAGCCACAACTCGATCATCCGGTCGATCAGACGCTCACCCAGCAGATCGGCCGACAGACATAGAACGTTTGAATCGTTGTGGCGGCGGCTCATTTCCGCGGTCAGGTCGTCGTGGCAGGGTGCCGCCCTGACCCCAGAGAACTTGTTGGCCGCAATGCACATCCCCAAGCCCGTCCCGCAAACCAGGATACCGCGGTCGATCTCACCCCGGCTCACCTTGGGAGCAACCAACGAGGCAATATCGGGGTAATCCACCGCGTCGGGCGTGAATGTCCCCACGTCTTCGACTTCATGCCCGAGCCGTTTGAGCAACTCAACCACTTTCGAGCGGATGGCAAATCCTCGATGATCGCTGCCGACCGAGATACGCATGGAATTGGAGGGCTTTTGGTTTGGGGATTTCGGGATTTGGCCCCGTCATTGTGAACTCACAACTGAAGTTCGTCTACCCGGGCCCTCAATTGGGCCTCGATTTGGGTCGCACACTGCCGATAACGTGCAATAGGCCCCCCAATCGGGTCGGAAACGTCCGATCCGTCCGTACAGAGAAGCTGCGTTCGCTCGGCCGAACTCGGCCATTGGGCCACGATCGCCTCGCGATGGGCTCGGGTCATCGTGTAGATCACGTCGGCGTGACGCACCAACGGCTCGGTCAGCGGTTGGGTCTCGTGCTCTTGAATATTCAGCCCGAGGCGCCCCATCGTCTCGACGGCCTCGCGGCTGGCCCTCCCCCCCATCATGGCGGCTATCCCCGCCGACGCCACCATCACCAGCCGATCGTCAAGCTCGTCCATCGAACAGCCAAGCCGCTTGGCCAACAGGTCTCGGCAGATGATCTCGGCCATGGGGCTGCGGCAGGTGTTTCCGGTGCAAACCAGCAGCACCATGAAGCTGGCTAGCCGCCGCAGGGTCTTCTCCGGCACCACGCCTTGGCGGAGGATCTCGTAGCGGTTCTCCCGGACACGGACCACCGACGATGGCTGTCCGAACCGGCACGGGCCATCGTCCAGCACCAGCTCCACGCCATCGCCCACTGCGTCGATCACAGCCTGGGCATCCACCGCGTCGGGTTCTCCCGAACGGTTCGCACTGCTCAGCACCAAGGGCCCGGCCAGCATCCGCAGCACATCCAGTACCATCTGGTGGCCTGGCACCCTCAATCCGACGGTGTTTTCCGGCGAAACGGCCTCGCGGACCGAGGGCGGGAGTTGGCGGACCAGGCTCTCCCCGTGGGAATCGTCGACAACCAGCGTGATCGGGCCCGGCCAGCACCGCCGTGCCAGCCGCTTGGCCAGCGGCGACATGTCGGGGACATAGTCGCGGGCTTCGTCGGCGCTGCGGATGGCCAGCGGGAGCGGATTGCCCGGACGACGGCCTTTGAGTTCCAGCAGCCGCCCGACCGCTCGCGGGTCCAGAGCACTGGCCGCCAGCCCGTAAACGGTCTCGGTGGGGAAAGCCACGAGTTGCCCCTCGGCCAGGGCCTGGACCGCGCGATGGACGACGTCGCGCCAATCTTCCGCATTTGCGATCTCAATAACGGCCGCCGGCATGGGCTAATCCGCGGTGCCTACATTTCTGGAATCGACGTAATATGCTACTATACCGATCGTTGCGCCGGATCGTCAAGGTAGCGCCCCGGCCTCGAAGTGGTGGCCAAGCCGATCCGACTGGCCGGTCACGACGTATGGCTATTGAAGATCATGAGAACACTCCCGGCCACAATCCTCTGCCTGACAATCCTGCTGGCAATCTTGCCGAGCGCCGGTTGCCAGCGCGATCCGCACGATATCGGGAGTTGGCAGGGTACCTGGGGGCGTCGGGGGATATCTGACGGGCGGCTGCAGAAGCCCCGAGCAATCGCCATCGACGGCAACGACCGGCTCTACTTGGTCGACAAAACGGCCCGAATCCAGGCCTTCGACTCCGAAGGGAACTTCTTGCACGGCTGGCGCACGCCGGCCCACAAGACGGGCAAACCGACCGGCCTGTCGATCGGCCGCGACGGAAACGTGCTCGTTGCCGACACCCACTACCACCGGCTGCTGGTCTATTCGCCCGAGGGAAAGGAGTTGCAGCGGATCGGCGGCGGCGACCTCCCGAGCCACGAGCCGGGCCAATTCGGCCAGGTGACCGACGCGGTACAGGATTCCAAGGGCAACTACTACGTGGCCGAGAAGGGAGAATACGACCGGATCCAAAAGTTCTCTGCGGACGGGCGATTCCTACTGCAATGGGGAGGCCACGGCACCGAACAGGGCCAGTTCGTGCTGCCGCAGAGCATGGTCGTCGATTCGCAAGACCGCATCTGGGTGACCGATTCGTGCAACCACCGCATCCAGATCTTCGACGTCCAGGGCAAATGGCTCGAATCCTTCGGACGCGAGGGTGACGGATTGGGCCAACTCTACTATCCTTACGATCTGGTGCTCGGCGACGACCGGACCGTCTACATCCTGGAATACGGCAACCACCGCGTGCAGAAGTTCACCCACGACGCCCGCTTGCAGCAGTTCACCTCCCAGGGCTGTTGGGGCAGCGAAGGCCGCGGCGAAGGCCAATTACACAACCCCTGGGGCCTGGCCCTCGACAGCCGCGGCAAGATTCACGTGCTGGATACGAACAATCACAGGGTGCAATGTGTAAAAATGTGAATGACGAAGCACGAATGACGAATGACGAAGTGCGGGGGAGCGGAAATGGTGGGGAAAGTGTATGATCTGGAGGAACGGACGGCTCGTTTTGGGGAAGCGATTATTGAGTTTGCAAAGAAGCTGCCGCGAGATCCGGTGACGCGTCCGTTGGTTGGACAGCTTGTTAGAGCGGGGACTAGTGTTGGGGCGAACTACTGTGAGGCCGATGATGCGGTGTCCCAGAAGGACTTTCGCCACAGAATCAGCATCTGCAAGAAAGAGGCCCGTGAATCCAAGTATTGGCTCAGAATGGTCGCCAAAGCGGCCCCCGAATCCAAGGAAAACGCAAGAACCCTCTGGCAAGAGGCAAAAGAACTCCACCTAGTCTTCGCCTCAATTTGGCGCAAAGGCCAACAATGACAGGACCACACATGCCCATCAGTTCGTCATTCGTCATTCGTGCTTCGTCATTTCCCCCGGTCATTCGTGCTTAGTCATTCCCATGTTTACTCAATACCCCATCTTCGACGCCCCCGCGTACCTGCTCTTGCTGGTGCTGCTGCTACCGTTGTGGTGGTATAGCATTCGGGGGCTGGCGCTTTTCGGGTGGATCCGCCGCTGGGTGGTGATCTCGCTGCGGACGATCGTTGTGACGATGATCGTGGTGGCATTGGCCGAGGTCCACTTGAAGCAAGTCAGCGAGAAGCTGACGGTCATCTACCTGCTGGATCAGTCGCTGAGCATCCCACCCGAGCAACGTCGGGCGATGATCGACTACGTCAACGCGGCGATCCTCGAGCACCGCCGCGCGGACCGGGAGGACTACGCCGGTGCGATCGTATTTGGCCGCGACGCGGCCGTGGAGATCCCGCCCTTCGACGATTCGATCCAACTGGCCCCGATGATCGAGAGCGCTCTGGACGACGAGTTCACGAACCTGGCCGGCGCGATCAAGCTGGCCCAGGCCACCTTTCCCGAGGACGCCGCCAAGCGGATCGTGATCATCAGCGACGGCAATCAGAACCTCGGCGACGC
>JABMRB010000849.1 GCA_013202865.1 Candidatus Nealsoniibacteriota bacterium
GGCCAGAGTCGACTTACCATGATCGATATGGGCGATAATGCAGAAGTTCCGAATATTCTTCATACGTACGGTTCTTGTAGAAAATGTGCTGATGCCTCGCTCCCAGTTACATTCTAGTAGATGACGTTAGCGGCTGATAGACCCATTGGGATTCCGGGCCCGCGCCTTACCTAAGTCTAGCCCGACGTGGCGTGGGCTTGCGACCGGCTCTGGATTGAATCGAGCCCCCCCCCGATGGAGTGTTTCGGGCAGGGGCCTCCTTCGACGTATCTCACTTCGGGATTGGATGGCACGGTTTCCCAGGGGCGCTGCGGGCATAGTAGCCGTCTCGTTCCGCGAGACGAAGCTACATCTTGCGGAGCAAGATGACTACTTTGACGACAGTTCGGCGCCTCGAAGAATGCAGGTCTCGCCGGCTCGCAGGTTCAATTCTTCGGTCTTCTCGCCGTAGGACACTTTGCACGGGCCGTCGAATTCGCTATGGATCGTGGCCGAGACCAGTTGCGAGTCTTTCCAGCGAAGGTCGACCTGGAACCCGCCACGGGCGCGAAGCCCGCGGACGCTGCCCTCAGGCCAGGCCTTGGGTAGGGCCGGCAAGAGGCGGATTTCGCCGACGTGGCTTTGCAGGAGCATTTCGGCGATGCCTGCACATGCGCCGAAGGTGCCGTCCACTTGCGGTGTGGTCAGGCAGATGCTGAAGAGATTGGGGCACGTTTGCTTCTCGATCAGGTTGCGAAACATCCGGTGGGCGTAGTCGCCGTCGCGGAGCCTTGCCCTGAGGTTCATCTTCCAGGCCATCGAGAAGCCCGTGCCGTAGTCGCCGCGCATGGCAAGCGATTTGCCAACGGCGCGGGCGAGGCGGGGAGTCGCGTCGACGTCGATCTGGCAACTTGGATACATGCCCCAGAGGTGGGAGAAGTGGCGATGCTCGGGCTCCGTCGAGTCCCAGTCTTCCATCCATTCCTGAAGTTGGCCATGCCGGCCGATGCGCATCGGGGCTAGCCGGCTGCGTAGCTCGACAAGCTGCTTGCGCAAGGCTTCGTCGGTGTCGAGGATCTCGGAAGCGGCGATCACGTGGCCGAACAGGTCGCGGAGGATCTGCATGTCCATCGTCGGCCCCGCACAGATATTCGGCACGATCTCCCAGCCGATGATCTCGTCGTGGATGGGCCGGTTGCCGGGGCGCTGCGGCGTGTTCTCCGGCGAAGTGGCCGGGCAGGTTACCAGGACCTTCTCGCGGGGGTGTTCCACGAGCGTGTCGACGAAGAACAATGCCGAGCCCTTGAGCACCGGGTAGATCCGTTCGAGGAACTTGCGATCGGGCCGGTAGAGATAGTGTTGCCAGAGGTGCGTGCAGAGCCATGCCCCGCCGGTCGAAAACGTGCCCCAGGACGGGCCGTCCATCGGGGCCGTGGCCCACCAGAGGTCGGTGTTCTGGTGCAGCACCCAGCCCCGGGCGCCGTAGGAGTGCCGGGCCGTGTAGGCGCCGGGCGCAGTGATTTCGCAGAGCATATCGACCAGCGGCTCGGCGCATTCGGCCAGGTTGGCCACCTCGGCCGGCCAGTAGTTCATCGGCAGATTGATGTTGACGGTGAACTTGCTGTCCCACTTGGGGTTCATCTCCTCGTTCCAGATCCCTTGCAGGTTGGCCGGTTTCGTGCCCTGACGCGAGCTGCTGATTAGCAGGTATCGGCACGGTCGACCCTCAGGCTGTCGTCGTCGACGTGCATCGTGCCGCCGTCGACGATGAATCGGGCTTGGCTCTCGAACCGCACTCTGCCTTCGACGCCCAGGTAGGTCGACGTCCGCCCGTGCAGCCGCAGGCCGTCGGGCTCGACGCCGTCGATGCGGTAGAACTCGCTGCCGTAGTTCGAGTGGGCTTCGTTGCGATAGCCGGTTAATTGGGCACCCAGCGAGATCTGCCCCGGCCGACTGGCCGAGAGCCGCACCGCGACGACCTGATCGACGGGACTGACCAGCACCTCGCGGACAAACCGCACGTCGCCGATCGAGTAGCGCACCGTGGCGACGGCCGTGTCGAGATTCAAGTCGCGGCGATAGTCGGTCACTTGCTCGTGGTCGGGCCGCGTCAGCCAGAGGTTACCCAGTGGCTGGTACTTCATCTGCTCGACCGGCGTGCCCATCATCCGTCGGCCGAACAGCTTGTGGGCTTTGCCGTACTGGCCCTCGAACACAAGCCGGCGGATTTCCGGCAGATGCTTCGCGGCGTCGACCGCGGCAGGCTGATACGGGCCGCCGGTCCAGACGGTCTCTTCATTGAGCAGGATTCTCTCCTTGGCCGGTGTGCCGAAGACCATCGCCCCGAGTCGCCCGTTGCCCAGTGGCACGGCCTCGGACCAGATCTCGGCCGGCTGCCGATACCAGAGCACGGTGGCGTCGGCCTTGGGCGTGCTGCTGTCGGCCGATGAAGCCGTGTCTACACACGCCGCACTACAAACCAGCGCGGCCAGAGCGTTGATAGTTCGATGGATTTGCATGGGTGGTCTTCCTGTTACAGTAGTCGTAGCTTGTAGTTGTCATGACAACTCTTCCGTTTCAGCTTCATACATCGCACTCGCATGCGAATCCACTTCGGCAATGCCGTGGACCTTCTGCTGGCAATGCGGCTGGTGTAGCGTTTCGGCCGCTCTAGTTTAATCCAATGGACCGCTACGCGAAACCTTGCTTCGCGCCGGTGTCTCTGGTAGGATGGCGTCCCGCACGCCACACGGGCCCGAGTTTACACCGCCACGAAGACGGAGGAATTGAAACATGAAACGAAGCATGATCGGTTTGGCAATAATTCTCTCGATGGCCGCGCCCGCGCTGGCGGACGTCGCTGAATTGGTCGAGTCCTCGGGAGTCAAGGGCGGCTTGATCGTTCACCTCGGATGCGGCGACGGGCGAGACACGGCCCGGTTGCGAATCAACGATCGATATCTGGTCCAAGGGCTGGAGGTCGACGATGCGAAGGTGCGCGAGGCCAGAAAGCATCTCCTTGCGACCAAAGTTTACGGCAAGGTTTCCGCATACAGGTTCGACGGCAAGCATCTGCCCTATGTCGATAACCTGGTGAACCTGATCGTGTCCGAGCGGCCCACGGACGTCTCCGAGCAGGAGATCATCCGCGTGCTCAGCCCGCTCGGCGTGGCATTGATCGACGGCCGCAAGATCGTCAAGCCGTGGCCGAACGGTATCGACGAGTGGAATCACTTCCTGCACGGACCCGACAACAACGCGGTGGCCAAGGACCGCGTGGCAGGCTCACCCCGATCGTTGCAGTGGGTCTCGGGGCCGCGCTGGGGGCGAAGTCATGAAGAGATGGCAAGCATGAGCGCGTCCGTGTCGGCGAAAGGACGCGTCTTCTTCATCGTCGACGAGGCTCCGCTGGCGTCGATCCGCTATATGGGCGATTGGAAACTGGTTGCTCGCGACGCCTTCAACGGGACGCTGCTCTGGAAGCGGGACATCCCCAAGTGGAACGATCATCTGCGTCACTTCCGCTCGGGCCCGGTTCACCTGCCACGCCGGTTGGTGGCCGTCTCAGAGCGTGTCTACGCGACCCTGGGGCTCGACGCGCCGGTCACGGCCATGGACGCGGCGACCGGCGAGACCTTGCACGTTTACAAGGGAACCGAGCGGGCCGAAGAGATCCTCGTCGACGGCGGTGTGCTGTACGTGGTCGTTGGGACGTCGGAAGTAAATCGTCGAGGTGGCGGACTGCATCGCCGCGGTGAACCGGAGCCGACCGACTTTCGATATATCACGGCCATCGATATTGCGACCGGCAAGCCGTTGTGGAAGAACGCGCAGGCCGACGGCGAATTCCTACTGCCGCTGACGCTGACCGTCCGGCAGCAGAGCGTCTTTTACCAAAGCACGTTCGGTCTGGTGCGACTCGACGCCCGGTCGGGCAAAGTGCTTTGGAAGACCAGACGACCTACGCCGTCGATGCGAATGGCATTTTCGGCCCCCACCGTGGTGGCCGCCGACGGAGTTTTGCTCGCTTCCGACCGGGTTGCGGCCGAGGACGCCGCCGCCGACGATACCGTCGAGTGGGGCGTGCATGGCTGGAACGAGCCCGGCTTTGCGCGCGGCGGCAAGGCGATGCTTCGGGCCTACTCCGTCGAGACGGGCGAAGAACTCTGGGCGACCGCCAGCAGCGAAGGATACAACTCGCCGGTCGATGTCTTTGTCGTCGACGACACGGTCTGGGTCGGCGCTAACTTCAAGGGATACGACCTGAAGACGGGAGAACTCAAGAAGGAATTGACCTGGAAGGGCAATCGCGTCGGCATGCCACATCACCGCTGCTATCGCAACAAGGCCACCGAAGATTTCATCTTCACCGGCCGCTCCGGCATCGAAGTGGTGAGCCTCGAGGACGGGTGGCAAGGGAACAATAGCTGGATTCGCGGGACGTGCCAGTACGGGATCATGCCGGGCAACGGCCTGCTTTATGCACCGCCCGACGCGTGTGCCTGTTACCTCAAGGTCAAGGTCCCCGGCTTCTTTGCCGCGGCACCACGACGGGCCGCTCCGACCGAGGCCGAGCGGCAATCGCCGCGGCTCGAGAAGGGCCCCGCCTATGGAGAGACTGAGCAATATTACGCCCTTTCCGCGTCTTCCGGCTGGCCCATGTATCGCTGCGACGTCACGCGTAGCGGGTCCGTATCGACCCGCGTGCCGAAAGCACTGAAGAAGAACTGGTCGGTCGGGATCGGCGGACGGCTCACGCAGCCGGTCGTTGCCGGTGGCCTGATGATTGTGGCCTCGACCGACGCACACACGGTTTACGCCCTTGATGCGGCCGGCGGTAAATCGCTTTGGACCTACACGGCCGGCGGGCGGATCGATAGTTCACCGACGCTCTACGAAGGGACTGTGCTCTTCGGGGCGGCCGACGGCTGGGTCTATTGCCTGCGCGCCCGCGACGGCTCGCTCGCATGGCGATTCCGCGCGGCACCCCAGGAGCGCCAGGCCGGGGTGTTCGAGCAGCTCGAATCGGTTTGGCCCGTCCATGGGGCCGTGCTCGTGCAGAACGACACGCTTTACGTGACGGCCGGACGCACGAGCTATCTCGACGGTGGAATCGTGCTCTATCGGATCGACCCCGCCTCGGGCAAGGAACTCTCGCGAACGCCCGTCTATCATCTGGACGCCGAAACGGGCCGCCAGACGGGCGTCGAGCCGACCCAGGGCTTCGACATGGAAGGGACCGGCTCGGACATCCTTGTCGGCGACGGCGAATCGGTCTTCCTTAGGCACTTTACCTTCGATCGCAACGGCCGGGAAATCGAGGAAAAGAAACCGCACCTCTTCTCGATCACCGGACTGGCGCTGGAAGAATGGTTCGTCCGCTCCTACTGGATCTTGGGAACGCAGACCGGTGCCGGCTGGGGCGCTTGGGCTCGAACGGTCGGGCCGGTTCCCACCGGCCGGATCTTGGCTTTCGACGTGAACCACGTCTATGGATACGGTCGCCAGACCATCGCCAGTGCCGCGACCGGGCACCGGGCCGATGCATATCACCTCTTCAGCAAGAACCGCCTCGTCGCGCCACCGAAACCGGCCGCCGGAGACGCGAAGAACCAACGTCGCGGCAACAAAGCGAAAACGTCGGCACCGGCACCTGTCTGGTCGGACGCCCGGTCGCTGATCGTCCGGGCCATGGTGCTGGCCGACGACCATCTGGTAGTCGCCGGTCCACCCGATCTGACCGAAAAACACCCGAGCATCCTCGCGTACCAAAACGAGGAAGAGGCCCTGGCGGGATTTCGGGGAAAACGGGGCGTGCTGCTCCGTGTCGTGTCCGCCTCCGACGGAGAGACCTTGTCGGAGCACAAGCTGCAAGCCATGCCGACGTTCGACGGCATGTCGGCAGCCGACGGCCGGCTCTTTATCTCGCTGAAGGATGGAACCGTGCAATGCTGGGGAGAGTAGGACGAGCAGTCGCACAGGAACTACTTCCCGATTTGGCAATGAGCTTTGAGCTATGAGCAGTGAGCAGGGAGAAAGCTCACAGCTCACAGCCAACGCCCAAGAACTGAACCGGGAAGTTATTCCTGTACGAATTCTAAGCATTCGCTTCACCGCCCGAACTCCACCGCCACTTGCGTGATGGCGCCGACAACCAACTATCCATCGCCCGGCTGCTCTTCTCGGGAACCATGGTCCAAAGTGGCGCCACGCCGCAAGGCTTGAGAACCGAAGCGGTCGCGAACCAGATCGCCGATTTCGTCGATTCGCGATTGCCGTTGGCGGGCCTCGCCGTCGAAGAGCGTCCCCTGAGTCTTACCCGGACTGCGCAGCTCGCTAACTCCCATGCCCAGCAGCCGCACCGGCTGTCGCTCGACCGGCACGCGCGTCGTTAGCAGTGTGCTGGCCACCTGCCACAATTGATCCGTGCTGTCGGTCGGTTCCGGCAGCTTCTGCGACCTGGTAATCGTGCGGAAATCGGCGAAGCGAACTTTGATATGAACCGTTTGACCCCGTAGTTGTTGCCGCCGCAGCCGCCGGGCCACCTGATCCGTCAGTTCCAACAGCCAGCAGCGCAGCACGTCCGCATCGTCGACGTCGGCCGCAAACGTCGTTTCGTGGGAAATCGACTTGGCGTCGCGATCCGGCACGACCGGGCGATCGTCGATTCCGTGCGCCAACTGCCACAGATGCTTGCCGTGGCTGCCGAAGTGATCCTGAAGAACCTCGACCGGCAACCGGCGGAGTTGGCCGATCGTGCGTATCTGCAATCGCTCGAGAACCTTGCTCCCCTGCCGCCCCACTCCCCATAGCCGCGTCACCGGCAGTGGATCGAGGAACTCCCGCACGTGCTCCCGATCGACCACGACAAAACCGTCCGGCTTATCCAAATCGCTGGCAATCTTCGCCAGGAACTTGTTGGGCGCTACGCCCACCGACGCCACCAGCTGTACCTCCTCACGGATGGCGGCCTTGATCTGGTGACCGATGCTGACGGCCGAACCATACAGCTTCTCGCTGCCGGTCGCGTCAAGAAAGGCCTCATCGAGCGCCAGCGGCTCGACTAACGGCGTGAAGCGGTGGAAGATGTCGTGGATTTCGCGAGAGACCTCGGCGTAGTGAGCGATGCGACCTGGCAGGAAGACCCCTTGCGGACACAGCCGATGAGCAGTTGCCGACGGCATGGCACTGTGGACGCCGAACTGCCGGGCCACGTAGTTGGCTGCCGCCACCACGCCTCGCTTCTTCGGGCTGCCGCCGACAATCACCGGCTTACCCTTGATCTCAGGACGGTCCCTTTCCTCGACCGAGGCATAGAAGGCGTCCATGTCAATGTGCAGAATCATAGCTCTCGCATATTGTCCGGGAGAGGCTCATTGAATATGACAATGCACTCGATCGCCGATCTCCCAAGCGGCAAGGGCGGGGTGACTCCCCGTGAGCGTCAAGCTGGTCGTTGGCGCAGTCAAGCTGAAGTCGTTGACGACGTCCTGGAAAAGGGCGGGAAATCCGCTGGCCACGCCGGTATCCGGGTTGAAGAGGTTGACGTTGATCCGAAAGTCCCCGTAGAACGGATTCGCGTCGTCTGCGGTCAACAGAATCTGGTAGTCTCGCGTCGTATCGTCGTAGGAAAACTCCATGCCGACCAGATCGACGATCCCCGAGTGATCTCCCACCGGATCGACAAACGAGAAAGACAGAGGCGTCGCGTGCGTGCTCTCGGCGGCGAGGCAAGCCCAGGCCGCTAGCACCGCCGCCGCAAATACAAGTCGTCTCATAGTTCGTTCTCCCAGTCAGGTGTGTTACTTATTCCGCCTCCGCCGCCAGCCATACGCCAGCAGACCAAACGCGCCTGCGGCGAGGAGGATGAAGGTGGAGGGTTCGGGGACAGTCATCAGAAACACCTGGTACTGGTGGTCCGGGTTTCCCCCGGTCAGATCGTTCGGCGACCGAAAAGCGAGGTGGTTGCCGCTGAAGTCGGTCGAAAGTTGCCAATCGATATACGTCGCCTCTTGGGTCAAGAGCAACTCACTGCTGCCGGTCGCCCGATCCCACCGAAACAACGAAATGGGTGTTTGGCGGTTGGCGTAGAAAACATAGTCCCCGTTACCCGAGATCACGAAGTCACGTTGCCGCACGGTAAACGGCATGGTTGTCAGTTCGCCGGTCACTAGATCAATCAGGTGAACGTTCTCATCAACGTCGTTAAACAGCGCGTGGCGCCCGTCGGCACTCATCTGCGACCGGAGGTTGGCAGCAGAGTGTTTTGTGGCGACATAGTGCGCCGCGGTGAACTTCTCCAGAAGTTCTGGTTCACCCTGTTCAACGGTGAAGTAGGCCGCCCGATTCTCCGGATTCAACCCGCCGTGGTTCCCGTTGCTCAGCATAAGTTGCCGGTCGGTGTTCGACACGCCGCGCCAAAGCGCCTTGTTGGCGTCGTCGCTGGTCGAAGCCGCTGCGAACGTCAGGACGGGGGTGACGGCCTCGTCGGCTACGTCGTAGCGGCATCCGATCGTCTCGTGCCGAGGGTTTACACCGTCCACGTCGGACGTGGTCGAAAAGAAGATGGTCGAACCGTCCGGCGTCATCATCGGCTCGTATACGGCGTATCGTGGGTCGCCGAAGACGTCGCGGATACCCGTGCCCTCTTCGTAAAGAAAAAGATGGGAGTCCGCACTGGGGCTGACATGCTCGAATTGAGGGTCGAAACGCGATCGGTAGGACACCCGGGTGCCGTCGTAGTTCGTCGAAGGCCGGCTGATCGAGGAGTCCCATCGTTGTGTCTCCAGGGTGACGATCGTTTCCAACGGCTGGCCGGCCCTCCATCGCATCAGATCTTGGCCATTCGCTACGCCCGCCGGGCTGTAACCAAGAATCAAATAGACCGTCGAACCGTCACCACTGACCTGCGGATATCCGCGATAGGAGCTGGAAGAGCCGTTGTCGGACAACTGGACGACGCTGACTCCCGGCGACAACGTTGGACTGGCCCAAGTGGATCGGGTACTGAAGACAGCGCAAATGGTTGTGACGGCAATGCAGACCGCCAAAGCGCCCAAACGCCACGTCGAGATTCGATGCCAAATAATCATGATAGGTCTCCTTTAAGTCGGGATGAAGATCAACGCAAACCACCTTTGGAAATTACAACGGGAAACCGACCCCAGCTAAGGAGTCGATACACAGCATCCC
>JABMRB010000850.1 GCA_013202865.1 Candidatus Nealsoniibacteriota bacterium
CTACTGCAAGTGGCTCTCGGCCAAGACGGGCCGATTCTATCGACTGCCGACCGAGGCCGAGTGGGAATACGCATGCCGGGCGGGAACCACCACGGCCTTCTCCTTCGGCGACAACACGGACGACCTGGACGACTACGCCTGGCATTACGACAACGCCGACGATAAGTATCACAAGGTCGGCGAGAAGAAGCCCAATCCGTGGGGACTCTACGACATGCACGGCAACGTGATGGAATGGGTGCTCGACCAGTACGTGGTCGATTTCTACAAGCAGTTCGAGGGCAAGACGACGCTTCGGCCGATCGCGACGGCCGTCGAGGAATATCCCCGAGTGGCACGCGGAGGCAGTTTCTGGGACGATCCCGAGGAGCTTCGCAGCACCGCCCGCCGCGCTTCCCATCCCGACTGGAAGGACCAAGATCCGCAGATCCCGCGGAGCATCTGGTACCAGACGCAACCGTGGTGCCCGGGCTTTCGGGTGGTGCGTCCGTTGAAGGTACCCGACGAGGAGGAGGCGAAGTTGTACGAGTGGGACGCGGCAGTGATTCACGAATACCAGGAGAGTTCGGCGGGCAAAGAGTAACGTAACCTTTTTTGTAGATGAGTCCTATCAATAGAGCAGCCGGTTGTGACTGCAAAGTGACGTCGCGCCGGTTTCGATTTCACCAAGATCAAGGAGATTCGAGGATGAGCGACACACAGAAACCCTCGCGCCGTGATTTCCTAAAGGGATCAACGGCAGTTGCCGGCGCCACATTGGCTGCCGGAATGAGCATCGGTCGGGCGGCACACGCCGCCGGAAGCGACGTGATCAAGGTAGCCCTGATCGGCGCCGGTGGCCGCGGCAGCGGTGCCGCCGCCCAGCAATTGAGCGTCAGCAAGAACGTCAAACTGATCGCCGTAGCCGACGCGTTCGAGAACCGGGCTCGAGGTGCCGTCGACAACATGAAGAAACGCTATCCCGATCAGGTGGACGTCGGCGACCGCGTCTTCGTCGGGCTCAACGCCTACAAGGACGCCATCGCAGCCGATCCCGATCTGGTCACGATGGCCACGCCGCCCGGATTCCGCCCCATGCAGTTCAAGGCGGCCATCGAAGCCGGCAAGCACGTCTTCATGGAGAAGCCCTGCTGCGTCGACGCCCCGGGTTACAACACGCTGGTCGCGGCCAGCAAGATGGCCGACGAGAAGAATCTGCTGGTTGGCGTCGGCCTGCAACGCCGCCACGAGCCCCGCTACATCGAGACGGTCCAGCGGTTGCAGGAGGGCGCCATCGGCGACATCCTCCTCACCCGGGTCTACTGGAACGGTGGCGGCATCTGGAATCGCCGGCGCGAGGAAGGCATGACCGAGATCGAGTACCAGGTCCACAACTGGTACCATTTCTGCTGGGTCAGCGGCGACAACATCGGCGAGCAGCACGTCCACAACCTCGACGTCGGCAACTGGGTCCGCGGCGACAAGCACCCGGTCGAGGCCAACGGCATGGGGGGCTGCACGGCTCGGTACCTGGGCAACAACAAGGGCACCGGCCAGCTCTTCGACCACCACTTCGTCGAGTTCACTTACGACGACGGCACGAAGATGTACAGCCAGTGCCGCCACATGGCCGGCACCTGGGGTAACGTCTCGGAGGCCGCCCACGGCACCAAGGGCACGGCAAACCCCAACGGGAAGATCAGCGGCGAGAACGAGTGGAGCTTCCGCGGCAACAGCCCCGGCGGCCACCAGCAGGAGCAGACCGACCTGATCACCACGCTGCTTGCCGGCGGGCGCTACAACGAAGCCCTCTACGGCGCCAACAGCAGCATGACCGCCGTGCTCGGGCGGGTCGCCAACTACTCCGGCAAGAAAGTCACGTGGGACGATCTGGTCGCGAAGGGCACCAGCCAGATGCCCGAAACGTTGGGCTGGGACGTCGAAGCCCCGGTCAAGAAGGGCGAGGACGGCCAGTACCCGGTTCCGATGCCCGGTCAGTTCCCCCCGTTCTGATCCGGTAACGGCAGATAGAAAACAGACCCAAGCCCCCGCACCGTTCGTGCGGGGGCTTCTTTATTTTGCCCCCGGTGAATACACCGGGGGGCAAGTTTCTCGCGCTGCCCCCGGGTGTGTTCACCCGGGGCTAAATAATCCAAAACGAGAATCCGAGATCAGGTCGTGTCAGGGCGAGCCCTGACCTACTGCTCTGGACCTTCCTTTCTGCTATCATGACTTCCTTGACACCCGCCAATCCTAGGAGGACAAACCAATGACTCAGAAGAACCAACCTTCCCGTCGTCAATTCCTCAAAGGCACCTCGGCAACGCTGGCCACCGCGGCACTGGCCGGGTCGTTGAGCGTGGCGCGCTCTGCGCATGCGGCCGGTAGCGGGCAGATCAAGATCGCGCTGGTCGGTTGCGGCGGGCGCGGGACCGGGGCGGCCGCCAATTGTCTGGACGTGCCCGACGACATCAAACTGATCGCCGTGGCCGACGCGTTTGAAGATCAGGCGAACCGGGCACTGACGACGCTGAAGCGGCGTTACGGCGAGAAGGTTGACGTGCCGGCCGAACGCGTCTTCACCGGCTTCGACGCCTACAAGCACGCGATCGAGTGCGACGCCGACCTGATGCTGCTGGTCACGCCGCCTGGGTTTCGCCCGATGCAATACAAGGCGGCGGTCGAGGCCGGCAAGCACGTTTTTATGGAGAAGCCGGTCTGCGTCGACGCCCCCGGATTCCGCTCGGTGATGGCGACCAACAAACTGGCCGACGAGAAGAACCTGAAGATCGCCGTGGGGCTCAACTCGCGCCATACGCCGCCGTGCGTCGAGGCCGTCAAACGCGTTCACGACGGGGCCGTCGGCGAGATCACGTTTGAACGGGCCTACTGCAACAACGCGGGCGTCTGGGTGCGGCCTCGCAAGCCCGGGCAAAGCGAGATGGAGTACCAGATGCGCAACTGGTTCTACTTCGTCTGGCTCTGCGGCGATCACATCGTCGAGCAGCACGTCCATCTGATCGACCGCGCCAACTGGTTCCAGGGCGACCACCCGGTCGAGGCCAACGGCCAGGGCGGC
>JABMRB010000851.1 GCA_013202865.1 Candidatus Nealsoniibacteriota bacterium
CAGCCCGGCGTCGGTGACCTGGGTGTTGCTCAAGTCCACGTGTTCGAGGCTCGTCAGTCCTTTCAGGTCCATGAGCCCAGCGTCGGTGACCCGCGTGTTGACTAACCACAGCACTCGGAGACTTGTCAGTCCTTTCAGGTGCACCAGCCCGGCGTCGGTGACTTCGTTGTCCTCAAAGCTCAGTATTTCGAGATTCGTCAGCTCTTTCAGGTACGCCAGCCCGGCATCGGTGACCTGAGTACCGTCCAGCATTAGCTGTTTGAGGTTCGTCAGCCCTTTCAGGTGCATCAGCCCAGCGTCGGTGACCCGCGTGTTGACCAACCACAGCACTCGGAGACTTGTCAGTCCTTTCAGGTGCATCAGCCCGGCGTCGGTGACCCGGGTGTCCGGCAAACTCAAGTGTTGGAGACTCGTCAGTCCTTTCAGGTGCATCAGCCCGGCGTCGGTGACCCGGGTTTCGTCCAGCCACAGGTTTTCGAGTCTCGTCAGTCCTTTCAGATGCACCAGCCCAGCACCGGTGACCCGGGCGCGCCGCAAATCCAAGTGTTGGAGACTCGTCAGTCCTTCCAAATGCACCAGCCCGCCGTCGGTGACTTCGTCGCCCAAGAAGCACAGCGCTTCGAGATTCATCATCCCCTTCAGGTTCGCTAGGTCGGCGTCGGTGGCTTTTTCTTGATCGAATTCGAGGCTGACCACATCCGACAGGAAGTCCACACCAAGCAGCTTCCGAAGCCACGGTGGGCCAGGCGGTTCTGGGGTCCTTCGCAGGAACACACCGTTGGCATTGAACATGTAGTCGTAGTTTGTATATCCTCCTGCTTTCTCAATTGCCTCAACCGCCGCCCTTTGCCTCTTCGCCTGCTGCATCTTCACTGTAAACCAGCTACACACGACGGCGACGACCACGACGAACACCATCAGTGACCGGATGCTGAACTGAAACCGGAGGCGAGAAACTAGGCTGACGCCGAACCACAGCAGCAAGAGCACAACCGCCAGACAGACCACCGCCACGGCAATCAGCACGGTCCAGCCCTTGTGCTCGTTGAAAGCAAACCAACGGAACCGTTCGGACAGAAAGAGAAGCCCCAAGATAGGCAGCAATGCAATCAGCAACCGGTCCGGCGTCAGCCGATACCAGCGCCGTTTGGGGCTCTGCCCGTCGGGCTGGCTGGCGGTGGGCTCGGCGTCGGGCAGCATGAATCACCTCGACTTGTGTTGAAGACGGGCCGTTTCCGTCAGCGGCGGCCGTTTCTTCTGTCACTTATTCTCGCCTGACAAGGGCTTGCTTGTCAAGTGAGGCAGCTTGACGACCGCCCTCGCGCAGGTCATAATTATCCTGTCTCCCAACGATCCACACCGAACACGAAGAGGACGCGAATCTCATGAGAACCATCGCACACACACTGACTGCGACCTTGCTGCTGCTGGCCTCGACGGCGATTGCCGGGGAGCCGGTCACTGGCCATCCGTTCGCTTGCTCCGACTATAGCCAGGGGAAGGTTTTCGTGGTGTCGGCCGCGGGTGAGGTGGAGTTCGAGTATCCGGCACAGCACAGCAACGACATCTGGATGTTGCCCAACGGGAACCTGCTGTTCAACTCGGGCAACAGCGTGAAAGAGGTTACGCGCGATAAGAAGGTGGTCTTCGAGTATCAGTCCAAAGGCAGTGTTTACGCCTGTCAGCGGTTGGCCAACGGGAACACGTTTATCGGCGAATGTAACGTCGGCCGGCTTACGGAAGTCGATCCGGACGGGAAGATCGTTAAGCAAGTGAGCCTGTTGCCCGAGGGCAAGGACGGGGGCCATGCCTACATGCGCAACGCCCGACGTTTGGATAACGGCAACTACCTGGTGGCCCATTACGGAGAACAAGTAGTCCGGGAGTACGACGCGACGGGCAAGGTGGTGGCGGAAATCCCGGCCCCGGGCGGCCCGCACAGCGTCATCCGATTGCCCAACGGCAACACGCTGATCGCATGCGCCGACAAAGGTCAGGCCGGCGCACAGGTCTTCGAGGTGGACGCCGCCGGCAAGACCGTCTGGCAGATCACCCGCGATGAACTGCCCGGCATTCGCCTGGCGTTCATGACCGGCTTGCAGCGATTGCCCAACGGCAACACGGTGATGTCGAACTGGCTCGGGCACGGCCAGGTCGGCAAAGGGGTGCACCTGATCGAAGTAACGCCGGAGAAGAAAGTCGTCTGGACGTTTGCCGACCACAAGACAATGAAGACCATCTCCAGCGTGCAACTGCTGGACGTCCCCGGCGACGTAACGCGGGGAGAGATTTTGCATTAGAGTAGCCATCTTGCTCCGCAAGATGTAGCTGCGTCTCGCGGAGCGAGACGGCTACTATCAAGCGAGAATCCGGCCGAGCTTCTCGAGCGTTTCCGGCAGGGCGAGTTGGGCCTTGCCGAAACCGGGCTCTGCGCCGGCGGCAACTGCGGCCTGCTGGGCGTCGTCGTAGTTGCTCAGCAACATCACAGGGGTCGCGGCAAGTTGCGGATCGGCCTTGATCTGCTCGATCAACGCCATGCCCTCGCTCGCATCATTCGCCAGACGCCGATTCACCAGCACCAAGTCGAACGGGCCCGCGCGGAGCTTCTCCAAGGCCTCGTCCTTCAACGAGACAGCCACTACCACCGCGTCGAAGTTCGCCAGGATCAACGTCTCGATCGTACCGTGATCGAACGAGCAGTTGCCGACGCCAAGCACCTTTTTCGTCATTGATACACCGTATCTACGGTTCGGGGACTGCAGGCTCGGCGACGGCATCCGGTTCGGCGACCGTATCATCCGGTTCGGCGGTGCCGTTGGCCTCTTCCTTCTTCTTGCGACGGCGAGCCCTTTTCTCGTCCGCTTTGCGTTTCTTCTCCATCTCTCGCTGCCGCTTTAGAAAGGTATTCTGATCTTTCGCCATGAATCTACTCCGGGGTTCGGTCTGGTGAGGGTCAAAGACGCACGCCCTGCTCGCGCTCGCGGCAGAGGCAACGTACCGAGGACGCCCACGGACCAGCCGTTTGGCGTCCTCGGTAGACCGTTGTCAGGCAAATCGCTGTAGGGCAAATCGCTGTAGGGCAAATCGTTGCCGGGCGAGATCAGACGAGGGTGACGGATTCTGCTCGCGGCCCTTTGGGTCCGCGGCCTTCCGTGAATTCCACCTGTTGTCCTTCGCTCAGTTCCTCAAACGACACGCCCTGCACGGCCGAGTGGTGAAAGAACAATTCGCCTCGTTCACCTTCGATGAACCCAAAACCCTTCTCGGAAATCAACTTCTTAATCGTACCTTGTGGCATACTTCCAACTACTCCCTAAAATGAAACAAGAAAACAAACAAACCATCATGCACAGCTATCGGAGCCCTTGCGGCAATCCGGCACGAGGGTCACACTGGCGGGGGGTAACCAACTCAACCGCAATCAACGAAACATCCGCGGCGAGTCGCAGCAGGGCAAACCGGAGAGGAAGAATCTCGAAGGAAGCTGAAGGGGCTGGAACTCTCACGCCCTCTAAGGGCAAGTATAGCAGATCTGACACTTAGGGAAAGGGGGGAATTGTGAGCCCTTTTCCCTCGCAGCGACGGCCACCTGATTCGGTCCAATGCTTCGTCAAGCCTCAGAATTTGGGTAACCACGGTCGCCAGACCGTGGGATTTCCGCACTCTGGCGAGCGCAGCTACCAAAAATTCCAAACTATGCCCCCTTGACTATCAGACGCCGCGCTAGTATTATTGACCGAACAAGGTGCGAGACCGACACGAGCTTTGCCCGTGTTGTGTTCATTCAACTTCGAGTATGGCGGCCACCCGGGCGACGGATAGTTACTGAAACTAACGACTTCGCCTCGGTATCTTGCTTGCGACCGCGACTGATTATCTTGCCCCGCAGGCCCCCTCGTGGCTATTGTCGGCACCCTCCCGCGGGCTGTTTGATGAGCAGACTGCGCGCCAGTCGTCCACCGAAAGTGGCAGGGTCTGTTTCCCCGTACGTGATGCGGTGCCCATGGTGGCAGCCGCTTTGACATCAGTTCTTGCTTTATGAAATGAGTTTGTTGATGAAATTTGAGAAACTCGGCTTGGCGAAGCCGATCCTCCGAGCCGTCGAGGCCGAGGGCTATGAAATCGCCACTCCCATCCAAGTGAAGGCCATCCCCGAGGTCATCAAAGGCTGCGATCTGGTCGGTTGTGCGCAAACAGGAACCGGCAAGACCGCCGCGTTCGCGCTGCCTACCTTGCAGAGGCTTTGCGCCCGAGGCAACG
>JABMRB010000852.1 GCA_013202865.1 Candidatus Nealsoniibacteriota bacterium
CCCTTGAGCACGAGACGTTCCATCAGGTCGTCATCGGAGAACATCGCGATGATCACCGTCTTCTTGACTTTGTTGAGGAGCTCAAGATCCATGACAAGTAATCTCCCTTTGGCAATGCCGAAATCCGGTGGCGACAAACGGGTTGCATCAACCGTGCCAAACACTACTGGATGTCGCCCCAGAGGAGGAATCGTTACTTGCGATCATACTAGAGGGCGAATATCCACATCTCAAGGCGACTTGTTGGTCGATTTGCACCCGGGGCCAAACGGCGGTTGACACCGTGGTGGCGAGTTGGTATTCTCGAAGTTTCGGCGGGCGTTCCCGCCCCTTGCGGGGGATTAGCTCAGTTGGGAGAGCGTCTGAATGGCATTCAGAAGGTCAGGGGTTCGAGCCCCCTATCCTCCACTCCTAAGGCCCGACGTGACAACGAGTTACGGCGGGCCTTTTGATTTTCTTGTGGCGCGAAATTCAGGCTTTGCTATGCGCACTACCAGAATTTCCACCAGGGCTTCTTCTCGCGCGGCTTCTGCACGCGACTCACGCGGCCCTGCACCGTTTCGGCCGTGAGGGGCTCTTCTTCCATGGCGAGGCCCTCGGCGGGCGGAGTTTTGGGGACCCAGCGCGAGCGTTGCGGATAGGCCCGGCCACCGCCGCGGCCGTGGGATTTGATGATCTCGCGCACTTTCCGTTGGAATCCGGCCCCTTTCTCGGGATCGACCATGGCGACGAAATTGGCGAACCCTTCGATCGAAGCGATCACGTCGTTGCTGTTTCCCCAGCGTTTGCCAGCCGGGCCGTCGCGGTGGATTTGGAATAGCGTGGCGCGGAACCGCCGAAGCAGTTTGCGAGAGACGTTCAGCCGGTCGTTGACCACCAGCCCGGTGACCTCCTGGCGACGCCCCCGGCGAAGCACGCGGGTCTTGTCCGGGTGGACCTCGAATCCTTCTTTCTCGACCGCGTAGCCAATCCTCCGCAGCGCGCGGCCCACGTTGGCGGCCGCGTCGCCGGACCCGGAAAACGTGATGTCGTCCGCGTACCGGGTGTAGCAGAAGCCGAGCATCTCGGCCGTTCGTGCGAGTCGGCCGTCGAGCCCCCGGCAAATGATGTTCGTGATCGCCGGGCTGGTCGGTGCGCCTTGGGGCAGGAGCCGCTGCTGCCGGGCGACGTAGTACGTGCGACCGTCGAGTTCGACTTCGTCGACGTCCGGTTCCGAACAGATCAGTGCAAGGACGACGGCAATCGCTTCCGAATAGCCGAGGTTGCGAAACATCCCCTTGATCCGCCGGTAGGTGACCGTGGGGAAGAAATCCTTCAGGTCGAGATTCACCACGACGTCGGACTCGACGTGCGGGCGGGCGTTGCTCACGATCGACCGGCCGCGACGGAATCCATGGGCGGCGTCGTGCAGCGGGACCTTCTCCAGGATGTTCTGCAGGATCCACTCCTGCGATCGCTTCAGGCGGGGCATCGGCGCGGAGATCAGTCGCTGGCCGCCCGTTTTCTTGGGCACGAAGAAACGTTTGTAATGCGTGGTTGTCGAAGTGCGACGCGAGAAGGCGAGGAATCGCAGTTCGCCCAGGGACACACCCATCGCATGGGCCAGCTCGTCCGGCGTGGCGACGACGGGCAGCCCGGCCGCCTGGAGTTTTTCCCGCTGCAGCTCGTGCTCGGCAAGCCCGGCCGAAACGCCGTCGCCCAGGTAGACGATTTCTCGGGTCTTGCGTTGCTGCCAGGCCCGGGCTCGCTCTTGCCGCTCGCGTAGCCGGCGCTCTTTGGTTTCCTTGCGATTGCTTCGCGAGTCTTCGAGGCGTTGCTTCCGCAGCGCCCGTTTCAGCGCCTCGACGTTTTGCAGCCGGGCGCGCTCCGTCGAGAGCGCCTTAAGCTGGCGCTCCAATTCGCCTTTGCGGCGGATCTCGTCGGCCGGATCGCCCTCGACTGCCTCGGCGTCACGCCAGAACCCCAAGCGGATCATCTCCTCCAGAATGACCTCGTCCTTGGAGGACTCGCGGATGCGATCGTACAGTTCCTGGCGGGACGTCGGTTGGCTATCCATGGCGGCTAGATTGCAAATGATCACGCACAACGGCCGGCGAGCATTTCCCTTCGAAAGGCTCTGAGGACTGGACCGTCTCAACTCAAGCGGTCTGCCACCTATCCGCTATTTGAGTCCGGGGGACTCGCACAGCAAATGCGGATAGGTGGCATAGTCCGCACAGTCAAGAGCGGGCCAGTGATGCGGTCCGGTTCGTTTCACATAGATGGCGATCCGCCACCCGGATTGCAAGGCTCGCTCGACCGGTCCGTTGTGCGTGATGGGTCTCCTGGTTCTGAAGTAGGGTGCGTGCAACGCACCGGATGTTGTGGTGCGTTGCACGCACCCTACAGTCCTTTCGGGCGGTTAAAAACCCACGTAGCGGCCGGACGAGCATTTCCCTTCGAAAGGCTCTGAGGACTGGACCGTCTCAACTCAAGCGGACTGCCACCGGTGCCCTGTTTGAGTCCTTGGGACTCGCACAGCAAACGGGCACCGGTGGCGTAGTCCGCACAGTCAAGAGCGGGCCAGTGATGCGGTCCAATTCGTTTCACATGGATGGCGATCCGCCACCCGGATTGCAAGGCTCGCTCGACCGGTCCGCTACGTAGGGATTTCTGATTTGGGATTTCGGATTTGGGATTTGGCACGCGAGTCCAGTTTTTTCCAATCCAACTAATCTCCCGATCTCCTAATCGGCCTCCCAATCTTCCAATTTTCCAATTTTCCAAATCCCAAATCCCAAATCCTAGCCCTGGCGAGCGTGCTGCATTCGCAGCCCGAGCACGTGTTCGCAGGGGCCCATGCGTAGTCGGTTCTGTTGGTAAAAGTTGCAGTCGCACGACGCGCTGGCGATGCGGTCGTCGGCGTTGATCACCAGCGACGGCTGATATTCCCGCCCGTGCTCGGTGACCGTTCCGTGAACGTTTACGATGCCATGGGCCCCCGCGGCAGCCCCATGGAGCCGGACGGCGTTCTCTTGGAGGAACCGCGTGGCGTTCTGCTCGCGCTCGTTGGCGAAGCGGAGCTTGGACATCGGTAGCGGCTCGCGGCTGAGTTCGCGGACACGATAGACCTGCCGGTTGAGGTCCCAGATCGCGCGGCCTGCCTGCGTGTAGGCCGAAAGGGCCCCCAACACGACGGACCGATCGAGTCCCAGCCGGCGGGCGAGCGCATCGGGCGTCTCGTACCACGACTCGCGCAGCGCGTCGAACACGCGGGTCTTGGTCTCGCTGTCCACTTCCGCCCGGGGGGCCAATAGGTCGAAATTGCCGGCCGAGGACCAGTCGTTCGCCGTCCAGCCGGAAAGCCCCAGCGTGAACGTCATGTCGCCCAGGTCGGCCAGGTAGAACGATGGCATCCCCTGGCCGAGCAGGTAGACCCGAAACCTTCGGGCGATCGGGATCAGCCGTTCGAGAATATGGATACGGCGGCGCCCCCAGACGCGGATTTCGTCCTCCTTGTCGCCTTCATAGATCGACCGCGGGCACTCGACCTCGATCCCCCAGGGCTCGAAGACCACGCGGATCGGATCGCCCGGCTTCAGGCAGTAACGCATCGACCGTGGGGCAACCAACTCCTTATTGCGCCGCAAGACGAAGCAGAGGTTGTGGACGTCCATCGGGTGCAAATCGAGCACGGTCGACGGCATCGACATCGCGGAGCTGACTTGTAGGAACCCGCGGACCCACGAGTCGGGCAGGTCGATCTTGACCTCCTTGTACGCCTCCTCGCCGGTCGTGTTCACGTCGAAGCCGCTGCGGTCGATCTCGAACTTCGTGGTCTTGTAGGCGCGAATCTTCTGGAACTCGTCGTAGAGGGCCGCCGAGTAGTCGATGTTCGTCGTGCCGCAAGCGAACTCACCGATATGGTCGAAGACCTCGAAGCCTGCACTCAACCGCCCGTAGCTCGATTCGTCCTGGCTGAAGCACTCGAAAAAGACCTCGTCCGGGTGGACGGTGATGACGGGATCGAGCACGTATGGCCCGTCCCATAAAAAATGTCCCATTGGGGTTGACGGAAGATGAATATGAGACGATAAGTCTCGCCCATGAGC
>JABMRB010000853.1 GCA_013202865.1 Candidatus Nealsoniibacteriota bacterium
GTTGACTTCGTCACGGCCGGGCCACCCTTCTCGGCCAACGCGTTGGTCTTGCTCGCAACAGTGTCGGCCTCGCCGGCATTGGTCTTCACGCCGTCGATCGAAGCGGTCAATTCCTCAATGGACGCACTGACCTCCTCGACGCTCGAACTCTGAGTCTGGGCACCCGAGGCCAGCGTCTGCGAACTCTCCGCGATCACCCGCGAGCCCTCGTTGAACTGGGCCGCCGATTCGGTCACCTGACCGATCACGTTGCTCAGGGCTTTGACCGTGGCGTTCAGCGCGCCGGCGATGCCGTCGAACGCCTGGGCCACCGTCTGCGTGTCGTCGTCGGCGGCGGCCACGGCATAGTCGACCGTCAGGTCGCCGCCGGCCACGCTCGACAGAACCGCGGAGAGCTTCTCGACTTCGACCTCCTGGTAGGTAGCCACCCTTTCGGCCACGGCCTGGGCCTTCTTGCTCTCGGTGATGTCGACCACGAATTCCAACGCCCCGATGATCCGGCCACCGGCGTCCTTGATCGGCGCTCCGGTGTACGCGATGGGCATGTTCAGCCCGGCGGGATCGGCCACCGTCTCGCCGGTGAAGATCCCGTTCTGCTGCATGGCCTGGGCACAGCGGCACTCGGCGGTCTGGCAGTGCGGGGTCTTGAACAGGCTGAAGCACTTTTGGCCGATTACCTGCTCCGGCGTGGAGCCGAGCACGCCCGCTCCCGCCGGGTTCATGAAGGTGACGTTGAAATCCTTGTCGATCCCCATCACCGGCGTGGGCAGGTTGTTCAGATTGTCGACCGCTTGCTGGGCCTCTTCCATGGCCTTCTTGGTCTCGCTAATGTCGATCACGAACTCCAACGCCCCGACGATCTTGCCGTCGGCGTCCTTGACCGGCGCCCCGGTGTACTGGATGGGCATGTTCAGCCCGTTGGGATCGGCCACCGTTTCGCCGTTGCAGGCCTGGTCCTTCTGCATGGCCTGGGCACAGCGGCACTCGGCGGTCTGGCAGTGCGGCGTCTTGAAGAGGTTGAAGCATTTCTGGCCGATCACCTGCTCCGGCGTGGAGTTGACCACACCCGCCCCCGCCGGGTTCATGTAGGTGACGTTGTACTCCTTGTCGATCGTCATCACCGGCGTGGGCAGCTTGTCCAGGTTGTCGCCCTTCTGCTGGGATTGCAAAAGGGCCTCCTGGGTTTCTTCGAGTTGGCGTTCCGTCGCCGCATGTTCTTCTCGTGCCTTACTGCCAAAGATACGCGGCAAACCTTTCATAACAAGACCTCCTGAAAAACTGGTTTTTGGAATGAATATCGTGTACTCCCAGGCGGCAAACGCCTATCAACAAAAAAAGGCACAGCCGAAGCCGGCTCTCTCGCACGGAGAGAGGCTGGTTTCGACTGTGCCTTCATCCAACGGGTCCTGCCCCGCCACTAAGGCGACCTGCCAAGCGTATCCAGGATTCCCGGGATTATCGCCCGCAGTCTACCCAACCGTAGCTTATGATCAGGGAGTGTGGAGAAATTTTTCGGAATTCTCCAAGAGGGCTTCCAGCAAGACGCGCAACTCCGCTAGTTCCTTGGACTTAAACTTCCCTCGCGTCTGTTGCAGCACCTGGATCGTGTGCCCGACGGCCGATCGAAGCACGGGGTGCTGGGGACAGTCCAGTAACTGGCACAGGTCGGGACAGTACTCCCGATGATCCTGGCGACGCTCCAGTTTCAGCAGTTCCGACAGGCAGGCGGCAAGCAGCCGGATCGTAATCGTCGAGATTCCGGCCTCCGGAGCACCGGTCGTGTCTTGCCGCGAACGGCCCTCCTGCTCGATCTGTCGCAAGTCCGAGACGCAGATTTCGAGATGTTTGCGGACATCGGCAATTCGGTAGTGCTCTTCCACAGGATACGGAACGGACCGCGGCGATAGATGAGGTGTGCCGGCGCGGGGCGGATGCGGTTCGTGTGCGTCCGTGTCTCTGCTGGCCAGACGTGGTAGGCGGCCGGTCTTTCCGTGCGACGTGGCGGTCGTATCAGTATGGTGAATCACGACGGTTGGCCCCGGAGGTTCGACGATCCGTGTACGTAAGCAGACGACTGTTCTATTGTCATCGTCGCCGAGACAGCCTCTGACACTCAAGAATCTTTCGCCCGGCCCGCAGAACCCGAACACAAAAGGGTGGCTGCTGCCCGGTATGCCTCGAATAACAGCCACCCTGAGGGGAGAGGCACTAATCCGTTGGGGTAGTCTATATGTGTCCCTTGTTTAGGGGTTTCCCACCTGTCAGAGCGACCGCGACCGTAGCATTCGAGCAAGCGTTTTCTGCCTGCCACGGTCCGTGCTGCTACTGCCGCCACGCATCCCACCCGAATTAAGGTGGCGTTAGCAGCCTGTTGAGCAACGCGGTTCGCGAACCTGCGATGAACCGCGTTTCTGGGGAGCAAAAACACGTTCTGCCATGTGCGAGCGGCGTTCTTGGTCCGCCGCGTTACTGGCCGAAGCAGACGAGTGAACCGGTCTCCAACGAAATGAAGATCCGGCCGGCGGCTGCAATCATCCCGTCAAAGACCGGCGAAGATTCCAGCTTGTATTGAGCCAACGATTCTCCGTTTGCTGCATCGACCAGACAAAGCGACGCTCCGCGTTGTCCCCCCAAGGCGGCTTCTGCCTTTTCGGGATTCCGGAGTTTGAGTTCGGCCGTTCTGATTTCTGGCTGCTCGGGTGGGCCTGCCAGCAGCAGGGTCTTATCGGCCA
>JABMRB010000854.1 GCA_013202865.1 Candidatus Nealsoniibacteriota bacterium
CCCAAATCCCATGCCCGACCTAATCGCACAAGGTGTTGAAGCACAGCAGCGTTGGCGGCGGTCGCTGCCGACTGCTGCGATCGTGCTGGGACGCTCCTCGGGCGTCTGGGCCGTGCCTTGGGATCAGCACGTTTCGAGACAACACGTTCGGCTGCGGTGGACCGAGAAGGGGCTGGAAGTGACCCGGCTGGAAGACACGCGAAACCCGGTCTTCTTCCAAGGCAAGGAGAACGCCCGATTCTCGCTACGGCCGGGTGAGCACTTCGTCATCGGGCAGACCACGTTCACGCTGGCCGACCAGCGGGTGAGCATCACGGCCGACGTCCCGGAGCCGGTGCAACAGCAGGCGTTCACGGCAGAGTATCTCAAAGACGTTCGCTTTCGCAATCCGGACCGCCGCATCGAGGTGCTCAGCCGGTTGCCGCAGGTGATATCCGGCTCGGCCGGCGACGCCGAGCTGTTCGTACGGCTGGTGAGCATGTTGCTGGCCGGCGTACCTCGGGCCGTGGCGGCCGCGGTCGTGGCCGTCGACGATGGGCAAGCGGCCGACGTCGACGACGCACCGGGGCCCATGAAGGCTGCCGTCCGCGTGTTGCACTGGGACCAGCGGCTGATGGTCGGCGGCGATTTCCAGCCCAGCCAGGGGCTGATCCAAGAGGCGATTCGCGAGCGCAAGAGCGTGTTGCACGTCTGGCGGGGCGCCGGTACCGACGCCTCGCAGGCGTTTACCGAGAGCGATAGTTTCGACTGGGCCTTCTGCACGCCCGTCTCCAGCAGGGCGTGTGCCGGCTGGGGCCTATACGTGGCTGGCCGGTTCGACGTGGCCGAGTCGGGCATCACGGCTTCTTCCGATCCGACCGACCTGCGCGAAGACCTGAAGTTCACCGAACTGGTCGCCGCCACGCTCAGTTCGCTACGGCAGATGCGGTTGCTCGAACGCCAGCACGCCACGCTCAGCCAGTTCTTCTCGCCCGTGGTGTTGGATACGTTGGCCGTGGAAGATCCGGACGTCGTGTTGGCCCCGCGCGAAACGGAAGTCTCGGTCATGTTCTGCGACCTGCGGGGGTTCTCTCGAGAAACCGAGCGACACGCCGACGACCTGCTCGGCCTGTTGAACCGCGTGAGCAAGGCCCTGGGTGTGATGACGCAGCATATCCGCGGGCAGGGCGGTGTGGTGGGTGACTTCCAAGGCGACGCCGCGATGGGGTTCTGGGGTTGGCCGCTGCCGCAGGACGACGCCGTCGTGCGAACCTGCCGTGCCGCGTTGGCCGTACGGGCCGGTTTCGAGGCGACTCCCGGCTTCCATGCCGGCATCGGCATCGCCACCGGCAAGGCGGTGGCCGGCAAGATCGGCACCGTCGATCAGGTCAAAGTGACCGTCTTCGGACCGGTCGTCAATCTGGCCTCGCGACTGGAGGGGATGACGCGAATCCTGCGGGCACCGATCCTGCTGGACGAAGTTACCGCGCGGTTCATCCGCCGACAGGTACCCACCGACGTCGCCCGGCTGCGGCGGTTGGCGGTCGTCAGGCCGTACGGGCTCGACACGCCGCTTCAAGTCAGCGAGCTGTTGCCGCCGGCGTCGCAGTGTCCGGAACTGACCGACGAGCACATCGCGTTCTACGAATCGGCGTTGGACGCCTTCCTGGCCGGTCGCTGGCCGGAGGCGTTGGAGCTATTGCAGCAGGTCCCGGCCGACGACGAGGTGAAGGACTTCCTAACGGTCCACATCGCCCGACACAACCGCGTCCCGCCGCCGGACTTCGACGGCGTGATCCCGCTGGCTACGAAGTAGGCCGCTGGGGATTAGCAAGAATAATCGAAACCGCAGCCCAACCGGGGTAACCAACCATGCTGGACCCACTCACCACACCGCTATTGCTTCTCGTGCTCGGCAAACTCGGCCACGACGTCATTGGCGGAGCTTGCCAGGACTACCTGAAGGACAAGTTGAAAGGCCTGTTTTCGAAGGCATCCAAGCTGGGCGCCAAGGATGATCTGCAACTCGCGTACGAAGACGCCATGCAACAAGCCTATGAAACGTCCTGCGAGGTGTTGCTGCGAAACATCGAGACGTTCGGCGTGAAACGATCGGAACTACCGCACTATCGCGAGTCGCTGGAGGCGTTTATCAGGGATCGGGACGTGGCAGCCGAACTATACCGCTCGATCGAAGATCCCAACGACGAAACTGCACCGTCGCCACAAGTCCTGCAAGATCGTTGGCAAGCTGTTGACGGCCACGAATTACCCAGCGACCAATTATGGCTGGTCACGACGTTGGCCTATCGCAACCAGGCGTTGCAGCAGTCCTTTCTATCCGATCCGTTACGTGAAATCCTGCTCGGCAAGGATGTGGATCGATTGCTCAAGGAAGTCCTGCGTCAAGGCGGCGTCAAGACGCAGGTGCGGCGGGACAAGTATTCGCTGCGGATGCGGACCAAGTTCTCGCCCGTCGATCTGGCCAACTTGATGCCCGCCTATGCCGACGACCCCGGGCGGATGGTCATCCGCGACGTGTTCGTGGCCCAGAACGTCCGCGAGAACCCGCCCCCGGTCGAAATCCCCAAGGATCTGCTCAAAAGTAGCCCTCACGCTCCGCGTGAGGCAGCCCGTCACGCGGAGCGTGACGACTACACTGAAGACGACGAGCGTCTCGAGAAGCTCCGCACCACCTACGTCAGCCAGTCGCCCAAGCCGGTGCTCGACGTAATTGCCGCGACGGGCAACCGGCTGCTGGTGCTGACCGGCGAGCCGGGCTCGGGCAAATCGACGTTGATGCGCTATCTGCTGACCGGCATCATCGAGCCGCCCGTCGATCCGCAAGCCGGCCTGCCGTTGCCCTGGACGCTCGCCTTCGAGGACGCCTTTCCGCTGCTGATCGAGCTGCGGGATTTCTACGCCATGCGGCGGACCGGCGAGTGCGACAGCTTCCTGGAATACGTCGATTACATGGGCAAGACCGACCAGTGGTTTCTCGATCAACATGCGGTCAACGGTTACCTGGACGCCGGCCCGTCGCTGGTAATGTTCGACGGCCTGGACGAGATCTTCGACCCGGCCGACCGCCGTCGCGTCATGCAAGAGATCGCCGGCTTCGCCCAGCGTTACCCGCGCGCCACGATCATCGTCACCTCACGGCCGGTCGGCTACAAGGAGCAGGTGCTCCGCGACGCAGGCTTTGCCCACTTCGGCATCCAGGACCTCGCGGACGAACAGATCGAGACGTTCATCCGCGGCTGGTTCGCGCTAACGTTCCCTCAACAACCACTGCAGGCCGAGCAGCGGATCGACCGGGTGCTCGGCAGCGCACGGCAGTCGAAGCCGATCCGGCTGTTGGCCGGCAACCCGATGCTGCTGACGATCATGGCGTTGCTGGGCCGCGAAGAGGAACTGCCCCGCCAGCGGGCCAAGTTTTACGAAAAGGCGGTCGAGGTCCTCTGTCACCACTGGGACGCCAACCGCAACCTCCAACTCCCCGAAGACCGCTACCTCAACGCCGACGAGAAGAAGGCCCTCCTGCGGCGGATCGCAATGCGAATGCAGGCCGGCGACGGGGGCCTCAAGGGCAATATCATAGCGGAAGACGATCTAGAGCAGGAGATCCAGGGCTTCCTGATCGACGAACAATGGGAGACCGACGCGGCCGAAGCGAAGAAAGCGGCCCGCCGCGTAATCCACCAACTTCGCGAGCGGAACTACATCCTCTGCCTCCGCGGCCCGCACCTCTACGGCTTCGTCCACCGCACGTTTCTGTCATACCTGACCGCCGCCGAATATGTCCGCCTGTTCGACAAGCAACCCCAGCAGATCACGATCGACGAGTTGGTCGAACTGTTCGACAACCACTGCCGCGACGACGACTGGCGCGAAGTCCTCCGTCTAATCTGCGGCCAGATCGACGAACAATACGTCGGCCGCATCGTCGAGCATCTGGCCACGCGGACGGATTTGGAGAAGTGGCATACTAAGGGCTCGCTTCCAGAGATTGCCCTCGCAATACATTGTCTTGGTGATACTCGGACTCCTTCGCGTATCGAGAAAAGCGGACGGGTACTTCTGGAGCAAACGATAGAACTGATTTGCAGAATGTTCGGCGCAGAAGGCATGTATTATGACTGGGCAAGGGAAGAACTGCTGAACGCTGCCAAAGAACTCGGATCTCGATGGCCGGGCAAAGAGTACTTGGTTGATAATGCCCGGCGATTCAAGTCGATTCGCACTGGAGGCGTGAACGTTTGCGTGGATTTCATCGTAGCTATAGCCCCCGATCGAGATGTACTGGGGGACCTTGCATTCGCCGAATCGTACTCGATCCGAACAAGTGCGATAGCAAGTATCGCAGAATTGTGGCCCGACGAGACCACGCGAAAGCTCCTCGTCGATCACGCCGTTCAGGATGAGGCGGAAGAGCCACGCGAAGGCGCGCTTCGGGCGTTGGCCAAGAAGTGGCCGGACGAGACCACGCGAAAGCTGCTCACCGAACGCGCCGTCGATGATGAGAACGAATACACGCGCGCCGCCGCGCTTCGGTCGTTGGTCAAGAAGTGGCCTGACGAGACC
>JABMRB010000855.1 GCA_013202865.1 Candidatus Nealsoniibacteriota bacterium
ACGTGATCACCGGCCAGGCTGGCTCGTCCTCTGGCGAGGCTGGACAAAACTACAACTCATGCTCGACGGCTACCTCGCCGCCAAGCGAAAACAATGTGGGTAAACCTAAGGTTTCTAGTCCCCCCACGGAAATGCGGATTTGCTAACGACTTGGTAGTTCGCGTTCAATGCAGGCTGTAGCAGAAGGAAGGCTGCAAGTCGCCGGGCCATGCTCGTCACGTCGCGGGCCTCCCCATTCGTCAAGGCGCGACCCAGCAAGTCCGCTTCGCGATACGAAAGCCATTTCTTCACGACCTGATATCCGCCGATGACACAACCCCAGACTTTTGCGGGCACATTCCTCCAGTACGCCACGTCGTTGAGGTAGACGTCGCAAGTGGTCTTTCCCAAGCATTCGAAGGCCCTCTGAGCCGGTATTCCAAGCACCTTGGCACCTTCAGTGATCGCCGCTCGCTCGTCGCGCGTGTATTCTCTTTCAATCAACCTGCCCTTACCCGGCATGGTGGCGCCGCCCTTTCCAGAATGGCCCCAGCCGGCCGTAACGTCCAGATCGCCTTTGTCGGGATTGAGGTGTCCGCCGCCGGCGCGGGAGATGACGCCGATCGGCTCGAGTTCGTCGCGAATTCTGCCGCGAGTGATGTTCTCTAGCGGCGTATCGCAGTCGAGCAGCGCAGCCACTTGTCGGCCCAGTGCCGCAGAGGCCAGAAGGATATTCTTCGAACCCGCCATCGGAACACGTGGCCAATCCTGCCTGACACCGTCCGCGTTTTCTTCGAGGTAATCCGGCGAACAGCCAACGGCCAGGACGTGCATCCAGATCCATTCAGCAGTTTTCGAGTTGGCATCGGGGTTCTTGATTCCCAGTTCAGCGAGGTAGTCACGGGCAGCCTTTGAAAGATTGGCGATCGGCGAGTCTTCCTCGGTTTCCTCGCCAAGCATCTCAAACAACGAGCGCTGCCCTTTCCTGTCGAGCCGCTTTCCGTTCTTCAGTTGAACAGGGAAGTAATAAGCATGACCGCGGAGAAAGTCGTTGTCCCCGAGTAATCGAGTGAAATAAAAAGGCATTCCCTCCGGAGTCGCGACTCCCGCGGGTCGCGTCATCAGAAAACCGTTGCCTTTCCAACATTGGGCCCACAGCGATGGACGGGGTTCGTTCCAAACGGGGCGGACGGCCGTGTAATAGGCCCAACGCGTCTCAAAGGGCCTCACCACATAACGCACGATTCGTTCACGCGAGAACGTTTCCGACTCTTGTGCCTTACGACGAGCCAGTCTTGGGTCAAACCTCGCTTGTGGCCGAGTAAGACCATACCCAAGCTTCGCATACTCCTCCCAATCATACTTCGAATCATAGTAGGCAGACATCCGCTTTTCAAGTTCCTTGCGGCTGAGGTCGATCAAGGCGCCGCCACGTTTCTCCATGAGACCATTGCTGGGAGCGATGGCGGCCAGTTCCGACACACTAGGCCACTGACGGTAACTTGGCAGCACCTTCAACCGACGGAACGAGTAGCGGTTGGCTTGGTCGGGTTTGGCGAGACGATACTGGGAATCGAATCGTTTTCTCTCCAAGCTGCCGACCAAACCAGCACGTTTGCCCACCCCCCAAAATTCTCGATAACGAACCCGCGCCTTCTTCGCACGTTGCGATCTTCGTACCATCAGACCGATCGCCGTGCCGACGCGAATTCCTTCACGATTCAGTTCGGTGGAGAAAACGCTCGGGTCCGGTTTGCCGTCGGGCGTCAGTTTGCCGGTCTCGCGGCTGTCGCCGTTGAGTTCGTCAAACCACAAGGCGTCGAATTGAGACAGGAAACGCCGCCGCATGACAACGAATGACGGATCGCTCAGATACGAATGGTTGGAGATGTAGCAGACGACGCCCCGATTCGTCATCTCGGCAATGCGTCGCTCGGCCAGCCGGAAAAAGCGGACGTAGAGGTCATCAAGATTGAACTTCTTGATACCCCATTCGGAAACGAGCCCTTCCTTGTAGGGTTCTACCAGCCCTTGTTCCTCCGCCGGGCTGACACCGGCAAACGCGTTGTACGGCGGATTCCCCAGGACAACCAGAATGGGTGCGTCGCGTTTCACCCGTTCCGCCGCGTCGCGCTCCTCCTCCAGTTCCGGGAACATCAAGTGCTGCTTTGGGCCCTTCGGCGGCTCCCAGCCGGTCAACGCATTTGTCAGGTAGACGCCTACTCGTTCATTGTTCTTGTCCGACAGTGGCACCCCCTGATTCTGCAAGAGCAGCCCGAGTTGCAGGTGGGCCACGACAAACGGCGCGGGCAACAGTTCGAATCCGCAAACCCGCTCCATCGCGGCGCGTTTGACGTCGTGACTTCCCAGAGCGTCCGCCCCCTTCTGCTTGAGCGTGGCCTCAATGCGTTTGAGCACTTCCACCAGGTAGGCGCCCGTGCCGCAGCACGGGTCGAGAACGTATACACGCGGATCCGCAAACCCGTCCGGGATGTCGAGTTCTTCGCGCAAGACCGTATCGACTCGCCCAACCATGTATTCGACGATTTCCGGTGGGGTGTACCAGACGCCAAGCTGCTTACGCAACTGTGGGTCGAACGCCTCCAAGAAGGGCTCGTAGAAGTACTGCACGGCGTGTCCTTCATCGAATCGCTCGAAGAAGCCGGCGCGATCCACGCGGTTCAGCGCGACTTCCGCACGGTCCAACACTTCGACCAAGTTTAGGGGCCCCAACTTCGACGGCGTGGCCACCTGCTCGAAAAGCGCCCGAATCATCGGCACCCGAAGCGACCATGCGGCTTCGTGCCAGTTGAACCGGGCCTTACACGTGGGAGGATGCTCTCGACTCCACAGGACCCAGGCAGAGAACATCCCATAAAAGAGGGTTTGCACCAGGCTGGAACGAAAGAAGTGTTCCCCCTTCTCCCCCTCAAACCGGAGCCCCAGCGCTTCTTCCAGAGCCTCTCGCACTGATGCGAGAGCCGGCAACTCGGCGTCTTCAACACGGGCCTTGGCGTCCCGGGCATACGACGCCAGGAACCACGCCAAATCCTGCGGCGAGGCCAACGGTGCCGCGTGCAGCACGACTCGTTTGAGGAATTCCGCGAACCGCAACGAGTGTTCCGCGGCTACCTTGCGAGGGTGGGCGGCAGCCGACCAAAACTTCGCTTCACTTTCCGCCAACCGATACGATTCCAACTCGATTGCCTTACCCGCCTCGTCTTGTCCGATGAGCACGAAATCACGGTAGTTGCTCACTAGTACGAGACGATATTTCTTCCGGTATCGGGCTACCTGTTCGGTCTTGGCGATCTGCCAAACGTCCTTACCTGTCCCCTTCAGTTCGACCGCACCGCGGGCAGGGAGCTGGCCTTCCAGCGGCTCTGCAGCCGCAGCTCTCTGAAACTGGTCAGACGTGAATAGGCCTCCGTCGGGAAAACCCGCCCCACGGTTCTTCAACGTGAGAACACAACGAACCTTCGGCTTGAGGGTCTTGCCGATTTCGTTCAACAGATTTGCCAGCGCCCCATAGTAGGACGTCTCTTCCACCGCAGAACCCGAAGAACGAATTGTCCGCAATTCGCGGAGATACTCTTCCAGGGCCGTCATGGCGTCCATCCCATCATAGGCATCGAGGTTGGTAGTCCATTTTCCAATGCAATTCCTCCAACATCACCATCGTAGCGGTGCCTGCCAGGCTTCTTTCAGGGCTGCCAGGTCGGATTGGATGACCGGCGATCCGTCGCTGTCGAGTATCTCTAGTTGGTTGGCGTTGACGACTTCGCCGATCTGTGCCGTCGGGACGCCCGAAAGTGCCTGCTCGAACTGGGCGGCCCGGCCGGGCTGCACTTCGCAAAGGAAGCGGGTGTTCGATTCGCTGAACAATCGAACGATATCCGACGTGGCGTCGCCGTCGACCGGCACGGCATCCAGCCGGATCGTTGCGCCCAGTTCGCCGGCAAACGCCATCTCGGCCGCGGCCACGGCCAGACCGCCTTCGCTCAGGTCGTGACAGGCACGGACCAACCCGGCGTCGATCGCCCGGTGCAACGCATGGAACGTCGCACGGGCCGTCTCCGGATCGACCTTGGGCACTTCGCCGCCAGCGAGATCGTGAATCAAGGCGAAGTGCGATCCACCCATCTCGTCTTTCGTCACGCCGACGATGTACAGCAGGTTGCCCGGCTCTTTCAGGTCCATCGTCACGCATCGCCCCACGTCGTCGACCTGACCCAGGGCACTGATCAACAGCGACGGTGGGATCGCGATCGGCTCGTCGGCTCCTTCCGGGCGGAACTCGTTGTTGAGGCTGTCCTTGCCACTGACAAACGGCGTGCCCAGCACGGTGGCCACGTCGTAGCAGGCCACCGCGGCGCGGACCAGCGAGC
>JABMRB010000856.1 GCA_013202865.1 Candidatus Nealsoniibacteriota bacterium
GCCCCACCTCCCCCAGATTCACGACCTTTCGCCTACGAAATGCTTTCAGCGCTTTTCCGGAAACCGCATTTGGACTCCGTTTCATCGTGACCCTCCTTGGCATGCTCAAGTATATGATATTGTGACATTCCATAGCATATACTTAAGCATCCGGCGACACAAAACAAGCCCAGGAAGACGAAAAGACAGGGGAAAGTACCAATATCACCTGCCTGAAAGGGGGGGACAGCGGATCATATACTCGAGCATCGCGAAAACCGCTGCCATAACTGCTTGCTCAGGCACACGTTAGAGAGAATCCAACCGGATTTTGCGGTAATAGAAAAAGGGCTTACGCCTTCTGGCGTAAACCCTTACTGTAAAGGCAGTTAAGAAAGTGCGGGAAAGAGGATTTGAACCTCCACGACCCGAGGGTCACTAGGCCCTCAACCTAAGGTGAGTGGTCATTTGCATGACGGTCAAACGTCGGTCATGCAGCAGTATTCCCCTTGTTATACAGTGTTTTCCGGCTCGATACGTCAGTCTGATGCCGGTCTCATGTTAGTCCAATATCAGTCCAAAGTGTTCTATTTCTGTTCTATCGAAAGCCGAGACCCCCTGGTTCTCAAACCTAGGATGTCTCGGCCCGAGGTCTGGCTCACGGCCAGCGGAACACCAACGGTGTGGGGACTTCCCCTGTTCTGTTGCCGCGCCCCATACGACGTTGGGGCGTATCGACAGACTAGCGTGACCGCGGCCGATCCGGGCTCACTCGCGTTCCCGGCCCTTCCCGCCGCCCGTTTGGATCTGTTGGCAGCGTCTTTGTTGGCGTTGAAGAAGAAGAGCGGGCTTGGTTGAGGTGGCGTGAGGGTGCGTAGGGGACCCATTGGAGGTCTTTTGGAAATAGTTTCTCGGTTTGAAATCTTGTAACGAGAACAGGCGCGGTGGCCTTGGCTCGTCGCACCGCGGTCCTGCTGGAAATGTCTACCCGTCCAGCAAGGACATATTCACGCCGACGTATGCCGGAACCGTTTGGCGACCGGGAGCTACGCCAACGCAGGCCGCGATCGGGCAACAATGTTCCGGATCGTTCCGGCCCTCCACGGCTTGTCGCTTCTGGTCAATAGCCCATCGGCATTGAGGGCGTTGGCGATCTTCTGATAAGACATTCGCTTTCCATGTCTCGGCTTCCTGCGAAGCGTCGTAATCCGGTCAAGGATGGCCTTCTCTCCTGGCAGAGAACCATACGGCTTCCGCCCCTCACACCGGCCATCTTTCAATCGTTTCCTCTCCCTGGCCACTCTGAGTTTACGCACGACGACGTTCTTGTCAAACTGGGCCACCGCGCCCAGGATTTGGCGTATCAGGACTTTGGTGGGGTCATCGTCGCCAGCGGTCAGGTCATTGCCGCTGGCCGCCTCTATGACTTTCACACCAAGCTCTCGAAACTGTGCGAGGATGACCTCACTCACGAGAAGGTCGCGGGCAAGCCGATCGGCGCGTTCAACCAGAACCATCCGGACTCCGTCGCTCTCGATCTTATCGAAGAGCCGGGCGAGCCCATCCCTGCCCGCCATTTCGGTGGAGCCACTTACACCCTTCTCCTCGAACTCTTCCACAACGGTAATCCGGCGGGCACGGACATAGTGCCGAACAACCTCACGCTGCCGGGTGAAACCATCGCCAGCAACCTGAGCTTTTCCACTGACGCGAAGATAAGAGAAGGCTTTCATGTCGTTCTTCCCACAGGGTTTACGTCGAATCATGATGTCAATTCCAAAGAATTAGCGTCGGATTGCGGTTTCCTCTGCCCCGTCTGCAACCGCCCCCGGTGGACCATCCTGTTTAGCTCAGTCCGTCTCCCTCGCGGTCTGCCCGAGCGGTTCTTGGCATCCGCGGCGTTCCCGTCTATGAAAATAGACTGGTTATTAGGTTTCGAGGCCACAAGAGTCTCGTGACACCGATGATGAGACTGCCGCCGATGGCTGTAAGCTCGTTGGGCCACCGATTTAATAGAGCCCTGGTGCCAAGTCTCACTCGAAACGGCAAACGCCACTGGATACTCCTCGCCCATTCCGTCGATCGGGTTCAACCGCCGAAGCCTCTCCGTGCCCCCACACGCCCCATACAGAAGGATTTCGTTTTGGGTGAGTTCTCATTCCGATTTTGCGTTCGCCGCCCTCAGGGGCAGCCTCAGGGCTTCTGAGCGGTGCTGGTGGACGTTCCGTGGGGACAGGACGCTCTCTTTGTATGTGGCGGGCGAGAGCACAACGCAAACGCCCCTTGTACTACCTCTTGAAAACTCCCTCTGCACTCCCTCAGAACGATGACGAATCTGATTAGTCGTCGGAATCTACGCGTATATCCAACGGTGTGCGTAATTTGCCCGTGGGCCACCTTTATTTGGACAGATGAGCCTCGGCTGCCGCTGGCAGCCGAGGCTTTGGCAGTAGAGCATTGGTCGCCGCTGTCGCGGCGACCAATGCTTGATGGATTGACCGGCGGCCTGCGGCCGCCGGTCCTGTCAAAGCAAAACTCTCCGCTGGAATGCGTCCTCGGACGGCTTCTCCTCTGATCCGACGACGCAGGGACCGCCTGGGCGTCTTCATGTCAGGCAAACAGGTGAGAAGCCGTCCAGCGACGGTTCTGATCGCTGCCACCTCGAACAAGCGACGGAAGAACCGGTGGCAGGCGTGCTGTCCCAGAACGGGACATGTCATGTCCCAACGTGGCACATGCGTCTTCTATCCTCTCTTCTATCCTCTCTCCTATTATTACGGTTTGTAGATGTGGTCCTGACATCTCTCTCTGAGAGAAACAACCCTCCCAGAAACAATCTGGATAAAATGCGACAAAAAAATTAGCTGGCGACACTAACTACACAGCAAAGGAGGAATGAAGGGGATGAATATGAACGACACAGAACGATATGAACTGATTGGCGATGGGCTTGAACGAGTTTCTCAAGCGGCGAAGTTCCTCGGGATCAGCCGGAGCAAGCTCTACCGACTAATCGAGTCCGGTGTGCTTCCTTCTGTCAGACTGGGCAGAAGCCGACGCATTCCGATCCGAGCGGTGCGTGAACTTGCAGCCTGCTCGCTCGAACAAGCCGATGTCGCAAATGAATGACCACGAATGAACAAGAAAAGAGCCGCCCCGAGACGAGCGGCTAAACTGACATAAAACTTTAACAACCGGAGGAAAGTCCTATGAAAGATGACAAAACATCTTCTAAGCTATGTATGCCTGGGCAGGCACAAAACACCCAACCAAAAGACGAGTCCAGCAAGAGTAAGTCCGCCGATCCATTCGACCTTGTTCGCTTACGACTATCACAAGATTTCGTGTCCGCTGCTGGTGTGAAGAAGGCTCTGACGACCGTGCCGGTGAGAAAGCCATCCAAAGAGTGGTTCATCCGGACCCATCCCGATCCGGCGTACCGCATCAGTTCGTGTGTCATCGAGTTGAAGGAGGACAACGAGATTTACTTGGTTGATCCATCCCTATGGGAAGACTTGATCTCCGAATCCACCTTCGGACCCCGTGCTCTCATCACGAGCGTCAATCGCCAAGGAGTGATCTTCTTGTGGTCCATTCGACTACCGGGAGCAGACGGGCGATTAGACGACTGGAATCGGTCTGCCTTGGAACTGTCCGACTTAGCGGCGGAGAAATGGGTGCGTGTCCAATCCAACAGATCGCTCGGGGCGTATGAAGTCTTTGAAGCGACGGGCGATTGGCAGGAGCCGAAGTGGGATCTGCCGCCATTTCAAGAGCTTCTACGCATCGCATTCAAGGAGAGCTTCATCGACACTGCCAGCCACCCTGTGCTGCGTAAATTGAGGGGGGAGGCATAGATGAACTTCGCGGACTTCAACGAGATCTGGCTGGCGGATTTCGAGTTCTTCCAGCCGGACGGTGAACGACCAACTCCCTTGTGCCTGGTGGCAAGAGAGTTTCGGTCGGGTCGCCTAATTCGGCTATGGCACGACGATTTGACACTCTTGCCAGAGCCGCCTTTTCCTATCGACTCCAACTCGCTCTTCGTCGCGTATTATGCCTCCGCAGAGTTGGGTTGCCATCTCGCACTTGATTGGGGAATGCCCGCTTGCATCCTCGACTTGTATGCGGAGTTCAAATGCAAGGCATCAGGACGGCAGACACCATGCGGCTTCGGACTGCTCGGTGCCTCGACCTATCACGGTTTAGATAGCATCGAGTCCGCGGAGAAGGACTCGATGCGAGGACTAGCGATGCGAGGTGGTCCCTATACGGTCAGGGAGCGGGCGGATCTGTTGGATTATTGTCAATCGGATGTGGACGCCCTAGCGAAGCTGCTCCCTGCGATGATCCCGCAAATCGATCTCCCCCGAGCTTTACTGAGGGGGCGATATATGACGGCGGCTGCTCGCATGGAATGGAACGGCATCCCGATTGATGTGCCCGTGCTTAGGAAGCTGCGATCCAAATGGGACTCTATTCAAGATCATCTCATTGACCGGATCGACCGCGACTATGGAGTCTATGACGGACGCACGTTCAAGTCGGAGAGATGGGCTGCTTGGCTGGTGGAGAAAGGCGTCCCCTGGGCACATACCCCCTCGGGATCGTTGGCTCTTGATGATGAGACGTTCCGCCAAGCCGCCCGAATGTATCCGGAAGTGTCCGCGATGCGGGAACTCAGAGCAACCCTGTCCAAGCTACGTCTACACGAACTGGCGGTCGGCTACGATGGACGGAACCGGTGCCTCCTTTCGGCATTCGCATCGAAGACCGGACGGAACCAACCAAGCAACGCGAAGTTCATTTTCGGACCAGCCACCTGGCTGCGAGGATTGATAAAGCCCGCACCAGATACCGCGGTCGCGTATATCGACTACGAACAGCAGGAGTTCGCGATTGGAGCGGCACTGTCCGGAGATCACGCGATGATGGACGCATACACCTCCGGCGATCCGTATCTTGCGTTCGCCAAGCAGGCGGGTGCCGTGCCGCCAAATGCCACCAAGGAGACTCACAAAGACGAACGCGATCAATTCAAAGTGTGTGCCTTGGCAACCCAATACGGCATGGGGGCGACATCGTTGGCTATCAAACTCGGCGAACCTATCGTCCGTGCAAGAGAATTGCTGCATCTACATCGAGAAACCTACCATGAGTATTGGCGGTGGTCTGACGCCGCCCGCGACTACGCGATGCTCAGCGGGCGACTGCAAACAGTCTTCGGTTGGACGGTCCACGTCGGCACAAATGCGAATCCTCGGTCGTTGCGAAACTTCCCTATCCAGGCAAACGGTGCCGAGATGCTACGGCTGGCATGTTGCCGGGCAACCGAACAGGGCATCAAAGTGTGTGCTCCGGTACACGATGCCCTGCTGATCGAAGCTCCGCTCGCGGAGATCGACCAGACCATTGAACATTGCCAGGCGATCATGCGGGAGGCAAGTGAAATCATCCTTGGCGGATATTCATTACGAACTGATGTTGAGGTGGTTCGCTATCCGGATCGCTACATGGACAAACGCGGAGCGAAGATGTGGGAGGTAGTGTGCGACCTGACCTAAACCGCTTGCTACAAGATCTGGACCGGCTCAGCCTGCCTTCTCAACAGAGCCAGGCTCGCGGCAACGGAGTGCCGCGGCAGCCGCCTGCTTCTACACCTCGCATCAACGGCGAGTTCCTGAAGGGTCCCATCCCACTTAGCTGGCTCTCTGTCGCATCGAGTTTGCCGGGTAAGGCTCCACTCGCCGTAGCACTTGCCATTTGGTTTGAGTCTGGACGCAGGCGATCCAATCAGATCATTCTCACCAGTGCGATTCTCGAACGCTTTGGCGTCAAGCGGAAATCAAAGTATCGGGGGTTGCGTGCTCTGGAAGACGCGAATCTTATCAGCGTCCATCGAAAAGTCAAACGGAACCCCGTCGTCACTATTGTCGATCCGAGCGAGCGGAATGAAGCTGTGCCATCCAACGACACCGGTACGCGAACTGACCGCGGCTGAGCGTTTCTCTCTCTGGTTAAACCGCAGGCGACAAACAACCCATTCTGACCGACATCAAGCAGGTAGGCTGAAAGGCGAGCCGCATATATACCTGTATGCTGAGCTTCAAAACCTGGTTGCTCCTACGAGAGAGCTTCGACCGCGCTGCCTACAACTCACTCTTCCATCAAGAGTTGGAGAAGCTCCTGCCCAAGATCGCCGACCCAGTTCACCACCGGCACGCCGAAATGCTCAGAGCGTTTGACTTCGTCGGCTACATTGACGCGGCCCTACGCAACGCGGGCTTCACCGATGAACGAGATCGCCAAGAGGAATTGCACAACATCGTCGTGAAGCTCCTGCTTGCAAGGTCGGGGCTCTTCACCGGATACACGGGACAAGGCGGCACTCTGGATCGGCGTTTTGGACGTTCCGTAGCAAACGCGATCAAGTCCATTCTCACGAATAGATGGAGTCGGCAACGCAACTTCCCTTCCGTTCCACTTGACGCGGCATCGGTCCCTGGCAGACCCGAAGCACAATCCGACGAGACGGTCATTGCAGGATTCCGACGACTCTTGCTGCAACGTCTCGGACAACTCGCCCTTGTTATTTTCGATACGAGATATGGCGGCGGGCAGACCAAGAGCTTGGTCGGATCGCCAGCACACGGCAACCCGAGCAGGAGCCTCGTAAAACAAATCGTGCGCCGCGTCAAGGATCTGGCCTACGAATACGCGGAAAGCCTGGATGACCCCGTCTTCCTTCGGCAAGTGCGGCAGGCGATGGAGAGAGAGCGGGCAACGGTTAATCGCCGCAAGGTGGCTATGGGGCGACGCCGGACAGTCGAGCCAATCGGGTAAGGCATTGCCTGGCGGCCGGATAGGGGACATTGATATTGATACAGCTTATTGCCAAGAGGCTCGGCGACGGCTATCTTGCGTCCCATAGAAGAACCGCTGGGCTGTGATGCCCGGCCAATGTGCGAACCTGCTCGCTAGCATCTGTACCCCTCGCCCTAGCTCAGCTCACCCCCCCAGGTGAGTTCCCAACGGCAATCTCGTCGAACGGGTGAGAGGCCCCGTTGCCCAGACAAGAGCCTTGATAGGCCAAAGACCCTCGCCGATGCTGTGGGTGGGCATCGGACGCGGTAGACTCTGGGCAGCGGCCTGCGTAAGTCCTGAAATGCTTGCTATCGAGAAACGCGTTCATTATGATTAGGAAATACTGCTTGGATGCCAACGGGTTACGGTTCTTCTGCGAATGAAAGGTAGGTGCCGATGTTCTCGTCGTTACTATCCCGCGTGATTCGTCGTTCATCAAAGTGTCGTTCGAGACGATGGGACAAATCTCCGTGTAGTACAGGCGGCTTCGCTGGCTCAAACGGCCGCGTCTTGCGTCTGGAACCGTTGGAAGAGAGAGCCCTGCTTGCTCTGGCGCCGCTCTTGGTTGACCTTCAACCGGCTAGCGATAGCGGCGTTTCCGACGAAGACAATTTGACGAACATCGCCACACCCGCGATCGAGATCACGGCGGCGGAGGCCGGCGATGCAATTCGCGTCTATCGTGAGGGCGTACTACTCGGCGAAGCGACGCTCGTGGCCGACAGATATCAGTACGAGTTTGCGTCAGGCCAGTTGGCAGAGAGCGACAACACCGTTACCGCACGCAGCTTCGACGGTGTTGACGAAAGCGAAGACTCGCCGCCGTTGGTGATCATGCTCGACACGACCGGGCCGAGAATCACAGCAAGCACCCCTGGTGAACCGGTCAACCTGCGGACCGATACTCTTGACTCGGCTGCGGTTACGTTTAGTGAAGCCATTGACTTCGAGCCGGTCGGCGGGAGTTTCACGGTTGAGGATGTCGCGATCACTGGCCCGGAAGGTGACGTCGCGCCCACGGCAATCACTTCGCTGGGTGGCGGTGAGTATGAGGTCGCATTCGACCCCCAGACCCGCCGAGGTGCTTACGCGGTGTCGGTTGGCCCGGACGTTGTCGATCTGGCGGGCAACCTGATGGATCAGGATCAAGACGGAGTCGCGGGAGAGCTTTCGCAGGACGTCTTCGTGTTGAGCTTTGCGGCATTCGACGCCGACACAGTCTTCACGACTGCAATGACCATCACAGAAGGCGATACATCTTACGATGGCCAAGACATTCTCGTCACCGGTGCAACGGTCGCCATCGACGGCTCGCACCCCTTCAACTCGGTGCATCTCATCAACAGTGCTGTACTCACGCATTCCGCCAACAGTTCAACTCAGACTCGCAAGCTCGACCTCACGGTGATGGAACAAGTTCTCGTTGACAGCACCAGCAAGATTGACGTCAGCGGTCAGGGCTACTTGCCGGGCTACACGACGGGCAACACGACCGAAGGCGGGGCGACGCACAAGAGCGGTGGCAGCTACGGCGGCGTCGGACGCGCTTACTGGTCC
>JABMRB010000857.1 GCA_013202865.1 Candidatus Nealsoniibacteriota bacterium
GGGGCAAAGCGCAGCGGTGCCCCAGAATCTAACGGCCTGGGGCACCGCTGCGCTTTGCCCCAGCCACCCTTGCTCGACCCGCCCTACATCTTTCGCTACACTACACGCCATGGAACCCACGCTCGCCTACAAACCGAACACCGACGAGGTCCTCGCACGACTTCGTTCGCTCTACCAGCGCCGCGCCGGGGACCGGATCTTCGCGTCGATGGAGACGCCGGCCGGCGCCATGGCCGACTTCCGGCGGCAGTACGTGGCCGGCTTCTGTGAATATCCGGACCCGGCCGAGCGGACCGCCTTCTGGGACCGGCTACTTGCCGAGCGGGCAACGGTCGAGGACGACTCGATCCCGAGTGCCTATCTGAGCGAAATGGACCAGGGCCTCTACGGCGGGCTGCTCGGCGGCAACGTGCAGTTCATGGCCCATCCGGAAAACGGCTGGATCTCTTCGATGGTCGCGCCGCTGTTGGACGACTGGTCGCAGTTCGACGCCTTGCTTTTCGACCGGCAACACGAATGGTTCGTGCGATACGTTGCACAACTCGAAACGTTTGCCAAGGCCGCCGCCGGCAAGTTCGGCATCAGCCATTTCATCTTGATCGACGGATTGAATTTCGTCTTTGAATTGCTCGGGGCCACGCGGACGTACATGAGCCTGGACGAACGCCCCGAGATGGTCCGCCGGGCGACCAACTTCGCCTTCAACCTCAACGCAGCCATTCAAGAGACCTTCTTCGACGCGGTCCCGTTGCTCGACGGCGGCACGTGCAGCAACATGGTGCAGTGGGTCCCCGGGCGAGTCGTCTCCGAGAGTGTCGACCCGTTCCACATGACCTCCACGGCATACTTCGAGACCTGGGGCCGGGAGCCGGTGCAGCGGATATTCGACCGCTTCGACGGCGGCGTGTTGCATCTGCACGGCAACGGCCGCCACCTGCTCGAGACCGTCTGTACCTTAGACGGCCTGAAAGCAATCTTCCTCGGCGACGACCGGGGCTTCGCGCCCGTCATGGAGATCCTCGGCGAGCTAAGAACCCGCTCCGGCGACGTGCCGCTGGTGGTCCAAGCCGATTTCGACGTGTTTACGGCCAAGCTCGACCGCCACGAATTGCCCGGCGGCGTCTTCTATCAGGTGCGCGGCGTTGCGGACGTGGAAACGGCCAACCGGCTGATGAAGAAGATCCGGTCTTATACCAATCCCAGTTAAGAACGACGCAGCTAGCAGACCACCAAACACTGGAGTTTCAGACATTTCGGCGTGCTAGCAACGCGCTGTTCTTAACTGGGCTTGGTATTACAAAGCGTGATCCGCTTGGGCAGCGGGTTCGGCCGGGCCATCGTCCTCTTGCAGGCGTTGTTCGAGCTTCTGCGTCATCCGAATGATTTCACGGCCACCCTTCGCGCCGACGTAGAACAGCAGCACGGCGTACCAGATGATCGACGCAAAGATCATCAACGTCCAAAAGCAGATCAGCACGAAGTTCATGGCGTGGCCTCCGCGGCCTGGATTTCACCCGAATCGCCCCGTTTGCGTCCGAAGGCCCGGCCCAACAACGACCCGAAGAACATCCCGGCAAAGGAGAGGCCGAACGCAGCGAACCCGGCCACCTCCGGTTTGATTTCCCAGGAGGGGTCGATGTCGAAACGAGGCGACTTGATGATCCCGTTGACGATCAGGAAGGTGATCGGACCGATTGCACCGAGCACGATCGCTGCCACGGCGCCCCAAGTGTGGGAGCCGCGCCAGTACAGGGCACCGACCAGCAGCGTGAACACGCTGGCAAGGTAGATATTGCCGGTTACCGCCAGATAGTCCCAGGCGTTTCCGGGAATCTCGTACCACAGCCCGTAGGCGAGCAGGAAGATCCCGATTGCCAGGACGAGCGCGCGGACCGTGAACAGTTGGGCCTTGGGCGACATCGGACGCCGCAGGCACGGGTTGACCAGGTCGTTGTAGATCACCGTAGCCCAGGTCAGCAGGTATCCGGCGTCGGTCGACATCTCGGCGGCCAGCATGGCGGCGATCAGGATCCCGATGATTCCGATCGGCAGCAGCGTCTTCAGGTACGCCGGCATGGCCGTGAGCGAATCGACTCCCTCGGGCAACCCGCCATGGTTGGTGAAGTAGAGAAACGCAGCGGCCCCCCACAACCCCGGCAGCGCGAAGCGCCCGACGAAATAGAACGCCGTGCGACGGTAGACCCGCCGCGCGGTCCCGGAATCCTTGGCGCTAAGGACCCGGGCAATCATCGTCTGCCAGGTGGTGACCACGGCGATCTGGAACATGGCCTGCCAGACGACGTACATCCACCCCAGGCCGTTCGGTGAAACGGGGTTGAAGGGATTACCCATCGTCACCGCTTCGGTCTTCTCCTCGGTGTGGACCACCAGCACCGATTCCTTCGCGAGCGGCTTGCGGTCTGCCCTGAGCGATTCTTGCCGCTTCTCCTCTTGTTTCTTGCGCAACGATTCGGCCGCCTCCCAGCCGTCGGATTGTCTCACGGCCTCGATCGCCTTCTGCGACTGCTTGGCGTCTTTCTCCCGGACGTTCTGGTACGCGATCGCTTTCTCGTGGGAGTCGCCCAGCCCGGCGACGAAATCCGACCATCCGACGTCGGAGACGACGAGTACCGAGGTGATCACGATCCCCAAACCCATCACCAGAAACTGGATATAGTCGGTCACCAGCACGGAGAGCATGCCGCCGAGTACCGTATAGAGCAGGACGATCCCCAGCAGGGCGGTCATGGCCCATTGCAGGTAGGCCATATCCATGCCGGTTACGTGGACCAGGAATTTACCGCCGACCTGCAGGAAGATCCCCATGTTCAACACGCCGCCGAGCACCACGACCAGTCCGGCCATCCAGCGGACGCGTTTGCCGAATCGCTTCTCGAAAAGTTGGGGAATCGTGATCACACCGGCGTCGCGCAGCGGCCGGATCACAAACCCGGTCAGCCCGACCACCAACATGGCCGCGGCCATCAGCACACCGACGGTAGCCCCGGCCGGGCCGTTTCTGAAACCCAACTCGGCGGTATACATCACCGTAACCAGACCCATCTCGGTGGCCGCCAGCGACGCGATCCCGAGGTTCAGGTCCATTTCGCGCCCGGCCACCGCGAAGTCGTCCACGCCGCGAACGTAACGCCGCATCCAGAGCCCGGCCGCCATGCAGCCGGCCAAGTAGACGACGATAATAGCCCAGTCATACCACGACAGTTCCATCGCCCGAATCTCCCAGGACGTTGACGCCTTGCCACGCGGCGCTTCGGAAGGAGTCTCCGAAGAACCGGTAATCTACCGGTGCCATGGCGGTCCGTCAACCGGGCTAGCCGTGTTGGGGCATTCTCCGTAGGACGGATTTCAATCCGTCTGCAGAAACGACCCAACTCGCCCCGCGGAGACGGATTGAAAATCCGTCCTACGGTGTTCTCTCGTGGCGGAACTTCGCTACGCACCGTGTCGTTGAGACGATTGCGAAGCCGCAAGCGGCTACTTAGGGTGGGAGAAGAGCCACTTCAGCAGTTCGGGGTCCTTGAAGGCCTCGCTCCAGGAATTGTGGCCGACGCCTGGATACTCGGTGTATTTCGGTTTGCCGCCGGCCTTTTTGATCGCTTCGATCATCTTTCGCGAGCGTTCGACCGGCACGACGCCGTCGGCGCCGCCGTGGAAGGCCCAGATGGGCGTCTTGATCCGGTCGGCTGCGGTCTCATCGCCGCCGCCGCAGATCGGCACGGCCGCGGCGAACGTGTCCGGATAGCGTTGCACGGCGTCCCAGGTTCCGTACCCACCCATCGAGAGGCCCATGATGTAGAGCCGCTTAGGGTCGATGGGCAGTTCCTTTTGCATCTTGGCGATCACCTGCATCGTCAGTCCGAACGGCCCGGAAGCCTTCTCGGGCATTTTGTGCGTTTGCTTGCTCCAGTCGACCTCGGCCCATTTCTGCCCTTTGGGGCATTGCGGCACGAGCACGAAGGCCCCGTGGGTCTTCGCCGCAGAACGCATCATCTCGGCTCCCCACTGCAGTTGTGCCTTGTTGTCCGAGCCGCGTTCGCCCGCCCCGTGCAGGAAGACCAACAGCGGATGCAGTTTGTCGGAGCCCGCCTCAACCTCGGGTTTCAGCAGTCGGTACTTCAACACGGCGTCGTCGGTTCCTTTGTGTTCGAGTGTCTCGAAATCGGCCTCGTCGGCACTTGCCGGCAAACCGTTTACGGCGGCTGTCAGTAGAGCCGTAACGATCGCAACGCAGTGGAGTTTCATCATCGGTTCCTTTCTCTTGTGATTTCTTCTTCGGCCGGTTCAGTGGAGGTGCAGTCGACCATGACAATAGCATAGCGGATTACCTCGGCCGTGCAAGTTTCCGCCGTGCCGGGTGTTGAAGAGCCCACTTGCAGATATGTTCGTCCGAGAGTTGCCCCAGTCCCTAGCCCCTTGGCTACGCAAACGACTGCGTAGTGCCTCCGCGGGCTTCCGCCCTCGGCTAGGGGTTCATGGCGTAGGCGTTGTGATCCCGAGCCCCAAATCCCAAATCCCAAATCCCAAATCAAAACCGCCCCGTACCGTACCAATAATTGCTGCTTCTGGCGGCCATGTCGTAGCCGAACTCGCGGTGGTAGCGGACCATCACGCCGTAGTGCGGCGGTGAACCGCGCCAGATGCCGACCATGTTCAACGCACAGTCGACGATGTCCTTACCCGGCCCCGGCGAAGCGATCTCCGCGCCCCGCAGCCCGCCGGCGAAATGTCCCACACCGGAACGGCATTGCAGATTCGAGTTGCGCAGCGCCCCGGCCATCAGGTTGTTGTCGGGGCGGCCGTCGGCACTGCGGAGCCGCTGGTTCGCGCCATGGCCACGGCTGACGCGGATCGCCCAGGTGAGCGTTCGCCGGCTAAGCGAATTAGGCTCCAAGACGAGAAATTCCCGTTCGCGCTCGGCCTCGTCAACCACCCGGTTGCCCGGGTTCGAGCCGAGATACTTATACGGCATCGCGCCGACCACCTTGCCATAGTGCGGCTGGCCTTCGCATTTGAAATCGTAGACGACCAGACCGGGCTTCTCTCGCATCGGGCGGAAATCGGCGAACTCCAACAGGCGCCGCAGTTTGCCGTCGTGCGAATACTCGCTGTTGGTCGTCTGCCGCGAGAGCACGTAGCCGTGCAGCATGGGAATCGACTCGGGTCGCGGTGTGTAGGTCTCTTCGTCGGAATCGATCGCGATCAGCAGCATCTTCTTCTGTTCGGTGGCTGCGTCGCGGGCCTTGCAGTAGTCGTCGTGCCATTGCAGTGCCGGAAGATCCGACTGGCCCTGGGCCAGTTTTAACATCGCCTCGACGCCCGTCGGTGTCACGTATTCGGACGGCAACACATGGACCACGCGATTGTGGGTGTCGCCTTGGCTCTTCAGGTCGATCACGCCGACGCCCGGTGCCCGGTGGAACAGTCGCATGCCGGTGTGCGAGAGCAATTGGCTACTATCGGCAACCCGCAGCCGGGCGAGCACGAACTCGCGCAACATGCCGGGCGTCTTCCCCTCGGGTGAGAATCGTACGTCGTTGGAATCGAACGCCAGAAAGAGGAGCTTCTTCTCGTCCTTGGCCCTGCGGTGGGCGTCGTCGTAGTCGGTGTGCCACTCCAGGCCGTGCTCGTCTCTGAGCAGCTTCGCCCCGAACTCCAACTCGGGCTTCTCCAGGAATTGCGCGAAGCGATCGGCCGAGGCGGTTGCGTCTTTCCACGAAAGCGTCTCGACCACGTTGCCGAACGTCGAGCCCTTGTACTTCAGATTCAGCACCGCCAGCCCGGGTTGCTTCTGCAACTTACGGAAGCAGCCGTAGTCCATCAGCGGCCGTTCCTTGCCTTTCGCTTTCACGACGACCGTGGTGGGAACCTGCAAGAGGACGTAGGGTTGAAGTTGCGTCGCCAACTCTGTCGCCGGGACACATTGCCCCTGCTCGCCATGAAACGCGATCAAGAGGAACTCCCCCTCGGCCTTCGCCTGGTGATAGGCAACAGCGTAGTCGTCGTGCCAATCGAGATCGGCGGCCGACGCCGTCGTGGCAAGCAAACACAACAACGCAACAACACTGGATAAACGCATGGTCACATCCTTTCATCCGCGAAACGATAATTCGATAACTTGATCCGGCAAGATCGAAACAGGGGTCTCGATACGCTGCTGAAGTCTGACTTTCCCTCTCGGAGGAAAAACGCCCAGGGTGGGAAGGCGGTCCGGCGGACGCTTTTTCGGCGGACTGCCCGGGGTGGGCGGGGCTGCGGTAGGTTTGCCAACGGGCACTTGAAGCTATACTATAGCGGTTTGAGAATCGACCGCAACGCCCCGTGAGAGGATTCTCTGCCACCCGCCCGACGTGAGTGGGGGCCGACTTGATTCGTCGGGGGTGCAACGTTACGTTGCGGAAAACTTAGAAAAGTTCCCGCCCACACGACCAAGGAGAATGGATCATGAACCGTCGCCAGAATCAAACCATCGATCGTCGCAACTTTCTTGCCGGTGTAGCCGGCACGGCCGCGGCGGCGATCGCCTGCCCCGGGCTGGTGTGCCGCGCCGCCGAGGAGAAAACCCCTTGGAAAATGCGGCTTTCCGCCTCCACCATCGGCTTCACCAAGCTGCCCATCGAGAAGGCCTGCCAGCGGATCGCTTCGCTCGGATTCGAGGCAGTCGACATCTGGTCGGCCCATGCCGGATGCCCCCACCTCGACGACGCACTCAACCGATTGGGGGCAGACGGCCTCATGGAAGTGCTGAAAGAAAATAAATTAAAACTATATTCCTTCTCGGTCTATTCCGGCGGCTATCCCAAGTATGCCGAGTTGCTCGGCAAGGTCGGCGGAGGTGTGGCGGTCCGCGGCAGCGCCGGAGCAGGCGATCCCAAGGAACTGACCACGCGAATGAAGGCGTTTTTCGAGGGCCTCAAGCCCGAGTTGGAACTGGCCGAGAAGTACGATTCCTACCTGGCCATCGAGAACCACGGCGGATCCTTGCTCAGTTCGCTCGATTCGTTCAAAGCGTTTGTCGACAACAATCGCAACCCGCGCCTCGGAATCGCCATGGCCCCCTATCATCTGCAAGGGCTCAAGGTGTCGATCGAAGAAGCCATCGCCGTGTGCGGAAAACAGTTGTTCTACATCTACGCCTGGCAACGGGCGCCCGGCACCGCCCAGCTTCCCGGGATCGGCCCCACCGATTGCACGCCCTGGATCGCCGCGCTCGCCAAGGCCGACTACCAGTGGTACGTCAACCCCTTCATGCACCACGAGCCCGAGCCCGACGCGATGGCCGAAGCGCTAGCCAAGTCGCGCGATTATCTGAAGCAGTGCTACAAGAAGGCGGTGCCGGGGTAGAACTCGTACCATTGAGCTATGAGCTATGAGCTTTGAGCTTTGAGCTTTCTCACTGCTCACTGCTCACTGCTCACAGCTCACCGCTCATAGCTCATAGCTCATAGCTAAATCGGGAAGTAATTCCTGTACGACTTCTTAC